>CAJUIM010000060.1:0-11499 GCA_910586275.1 uncultured Lachnospiraceae bacterium
AAAATCCCTCCCGTGCGTCCGCCTCTCAACACAACATTCAGGCTGAACTGTTACTCAAAAACTTTGGAGAGAACTTTGGAAAGATTCAAAAAAACTTGACATATCCGTCCACAGATGTTAAAGTATAGAAGTATGCCGCATAGACAGGCACAAAGAGCATCCGGTTAATTGGGATGCCGCCGATACTAGCGAGTAGACAAACATAAAAAAGTTTGTGATAGGAGGTGCAATATGTACGCAATTATTGCCACAGGTGGAAAACAGTATAAAGTTTCCGAAGGCGATGTCATCAAAGTGGAGAAACTGGATGCGGAACCCGGAACGACTGTAACATTTGATCAGGTAATCGCCATCAGCGACAACGGGCTTAAGGTTGCCGGCGACGTAGCCAACTCTACCGTATCAGCTACTGTTATGGAGCAGGGTAAGTGGAAGAAGGTTATCGTTTATAAGTATAAGAGAAAAACCGGTTACCATAAGAAAAACGGCCATAGACAAGCATACACACAGGTTAAGATTGACAAAATAAATGCGTAAGCATGAGTTTTTGAGCATATTAACGTTTAGGTAATGCTGGATATGACAACAGTTATCATCAGAAAAACAGCAGACGGAGAATATAAAGGGTTTACCTGCATGGGACATGCCGGGTTTGCCAAAGCAGGCAAAGATATCGTGTGCGCTTCCGTGTCCATGCTTGTCATCAATACATTCAATTCGATGGAACAGCTGGCAGGAGAGGAAATGGAAGTGACGGAGAATGGGAAAACAGGGTTTCTCCATTGCACGTTCCGGAAACAGCTGTCTTATGAAGGGAAACTTTTTATGGATTCCATGGTGCTTGGCTTGTCGGAAGTCGAAAAGAAGTACGGCAAGAAATATCTGACACTTAATTTCGAGGAGGTGTAAACCATGTTGAACTTGAACCTTCAATTTTTCGCTCATAAAAAGGGAGTCGGCTCCACAAAGAACGGCAGAGATTCCGAATCCAAAAGACTTGGTGCGAAAAGAGCTGACGGACAATTCGTAAAAGCAGGAAATATTCTGTACAGACAGCGCGGAACTAAGATTCATCCCGGCGTGAACGTAGGAAGAGGCGGGGATGACACTTTATTTGCATTGGTAGACGGTGTACTTAGATTTGAGAGAAAAGGAAGAGATAAAAAACAAGCTTCCGTATATCCTGTCGAGAAATAACACGAACGAATCGGGCTTCAAACATACCATGTGTTTGAAGCCTTTTTTGCATGAAAGGTTATGGTTGATCCTATGTTTGCAGACAGAGCAAAAATATATGTAAAGAGCGGAAAAGGCGGTGACGGGCATGTATCATTCCGCAAGGAGAAATATGTGCCTAACGGCGGGCCTGACGGCGGTGACGGCGGCAAGGGGGGCGATATCATATTTCAGGTGGATGAGGGCCTGAACACCCTTACGGACTTCAGGCATATCCGCAGATATTGTGCCGGAAACGGGGAAGAAGGCGGAAAAAAGAACTGCAAAGGAAAAAACGGGGAAGACCTGATTATTAAGGTGCCCCACGGGACGGTGATCAAGGAAGCGGAAAGCGGTAAAGTAATTACCGATATGTCGGGGGAGAATTGCCGTTATGTGCTGCTGAAAGGAGGCAGGGGAGGCTGCGGGAACCAGCACTATGCCACCAGTACTATGCAGGTGCCTAAATATGCCCAGCCGGGGCAGGATGCAAAAGAACTGGATCTTCTGCTGGAACTGAAGGTGATAGCGGATGTGGGATTGGTCGGTTTCCCGAATGTGGGAAAATCCACATTGCTGGCAAAAGTGACCAATGCCAGGCCGAAAATTGCCAACTACCATTTTACCACGCTGAATCCGAACTTGGGCGTGGTGGATCTGGAAGATGCCAAAGGGTTTGTAATAGCGGATATTCCGGGACTTATTGAGGGAGCCTCCGAGGGAATAGGTCTGGGGCATGAGTTCCTGCGTCATATAGAGCGGACGAAACTGGTGATCCATATTGTAGATGCGGCTTCCACGGAAGGGCGGGATCCGATAGAGGATATCTATGCCATCAATAAAGAATTAGATGCATATAACCATGAAATTGCGGAACGTCCGCAGGTTATCGCCGCCAATAAGATTGATATGTTTGCAGCTTCCGAAGAGGAAAACGAAACGGTACAGCGCATCCGTCAGGAATTTGAGCCAAAGGGAGTACGGGTATTCCCGATTTCCGCAGTGAGCGGGAAGGGCGTACGGGAATTGCTGTATGCAGTGAATAACCTTTTGGCACAGATGGATGATAAGCCCGTGGTATTCGAACAGGAATATTTTCCGGAATTTAAAGGATCGAAGGAACCGTATACCGTTATCTATGATGAAAAGGCAGGGGAATATGTGGTGGAAGGCCCACGCATTGAAAAAATGCTCGGCTATACCAATCTGGAATCCGAAAAAGGATTTACGTTTTTCCAGAGGTTCCTGAAGGAAAACGGGATACTGGAGGAATTGAAGGAACTGGGCATTCAGGAAGGGGATACGGTGCGGATGTACGGGCTGTCCTTTCACTATTACCAGTAAGGACTATAATGATTTTATATAAATAAATTGGAGAGGAATATATGACTAGTAAACAGAGAAGCTATTTGAAAAGCCTGGCCAGCAATTTGGAACCGGTTTTCCATTTAGGGAAAGCCAGCCTGACCCCGGAAGTGACGGATGCCGTTTCCGAGGCTTTTAACACGCGCGAACTGATAAAGGTGGCAGTGCTGAAGAACTGTGAGGACGACCCGAGAGAAATTGCGGAGATGCTGGCAGAGAGAACCCGCTCGCAAGTAGTGCAGGTAATCGGGAAAAAAATCATTCTTTACAAAGAGAGTAGGGAAAATAAAAAAATTATCCTGCCATGACTTAGTATATGCGGAATCCGGCCCGGAGCGGGAAGAAGGACGGCAGTTTTGGGATCATATGCCGGAACGCATGGAAAGCCGAATGAAATAAAAGATAAAATTGGACGGAAATATGGAAAATAAGGAAAAGAGTGGATGTGCCCTGGGCACTTATGAAAGCAGAGGAAGAAAGAAGAAAACCGGTATTATGGGCGGGACGTTCAATCCCATTCATGTAGGTCATTTGCTGTTGGCAGAGAATGCCAGGGACAGCTTCGGCTTGGATGAGATTCTGTTCATTCCCAGCGGCCGTTCTTATATGAAGCAGGAAGCGGAGATTCTGGACAGGCGGGAACGTTATGAAATGACAAGTCTTGCCATTGAGGGCAATCCGGCATTTTCCATATCGGATATTGAAGTCAGACGAAAGGGGAACACTTATACATGCGATACGCTTTCCCGGCTGAAAGCGTCGGAGCCGGAGACGGAATTTTATTTCATCGTCGGCGCAGACAGCCTTTTTTCCATGGAGACATGGAGAGAGCCGGAGCGCATTTTCCGGGACTGTGTGGTGCTTGCGGCGGTACGCGACGATAAAGACAGCGATAAGCTGCAGGGGCAGATTTCCTATCTGGAGGAAAAGTTCAATGCCCGTATTTATCAGATTACATTTAAGGAAATCGACATATCCTCTACAGATATCCGTATGCGGCTGGCAAACGGGCAATCCATCCGTTATATGGTTCCGGATAAGGTTATCTCTTATATAGAAGAACATCATTTATATCGGGAGGATGCAACATGGAGGCGAAATCTTCAAACATAAAGAAAATCCGCAAAGCAATGGAAAAGACATTGGATGCCAAACGCTTTGAGCACACTCTTGGGGTTGCTTATCTTGCGGCGGCATTGGCAATGCGTTATGGATATGACATGCAGAAAGCACAGATTGCCGGTCTGCTGCATGACTGTGCCAAGTGTATGAGCAACGATAAGCGGCTGCGTATCTGCAGGAAGCACAACATTGCCGTTAACGAAATAGAACGCCGCAATCCGTTTCTGCTCCATGCAAAGGTAGGAAGCTATATTGCCATGCAGAAATACAATATCCATGACAGCGATATCATAAACGCTATCTTGAATCATACCACAGGCAGGCCTGCGATGACGCTGCTGGAAAAAATCGTGTATGTGGCCGATTATATTGAGCCTGGCAGGAAGCAGGCGCCTAACTTGGGGGAAATCCGGAAGCTTGCTTTTGTAGATTTGGATGAAGCGCTGTTCAAGATATTAAACGATACGCTGGTGTATCTGAATCAAGTGGACGGAGAGGTGGACCCGATGACACGGAAAACTTATGATTTTTATAAGATCTATATAGAAGGGAAAGGGAAATAGAGAAAGGGAAATCGTGGCAGAGGAAGAGCAGTTGGAAGAGAAAGGAGAGTCTTGGGAATGGAACAGCTGATGAAAAACGGACAGGCCATAGGAACGGAACAGCCGGGAGGACAGTCCATGGCAACGGAACAGCCGGGAGGACAGTCCATGGCAACGGAACAGTCGAAAGAACTGACGAAGCTGGCAATTGCGGCATTGGAGGACAAAAAGGCGGAAGATATTACGGTAATTGATATTAGCGGCGTATCGGTTTTGGCGGATTATTTTATTATAGCCAGCGGCTCCAACCGCAGTCAGATACAGGCTCTTGCGGATAACGTGGAAGAGCAGTTGGGAAAAAAAGGAACCTTTGTGAAGCAGGTGGAAGGCTATGATACGGCCAATTGGGTACTGATGGACTTTGGGGACATCATTGTCCATATTTTTGACCGCGAGAACAGGCTGTTCTATGATCTGGAACGGATCTGGCGGGATGGGAAGACAGTGGATCTTTCAGAACTGAGGAACTAAAAGGACATTCGGGAAGGATTATGAGAAAGTTTATAGGAGACAAGAAATTTTACCGCATGGTACTGGCGGTTGCCGTTCCGATAATGATACAGAACGGCATTACGAATTTTGTTAATCTGTTGGACAATATTATGGTCGGGCAGATCGGTACTCAGCAGATGTCAGGGGTGGCTATTGTCAACCAGCTGATGTTTGTATTTAACATTTGTATTTTCGGCGGAGTATCTGGCGCGGGTATCTTTACGGCGCAGTACCATGGCTGCGGCGACCATAAAGGGGTGCGTGATACGTTCCGCATTAAGCTGATGATTTGCTTTGCGATAACGGCCGCCGGAATGTTGATTTTCTTTTTTCAAGGCAAACAGCTGATTTCGCTGTACCTGCATGACGCAGGGGAAACTGGGTCTTTGGAGGCTACGCTTGACTATGCCGGCAAATATCTGCGTGTTATGATGATAGAACTTATTCCTTTTGCCGTCATTCAGGCATATTCGGGCACTTTGCGGGAAACCGGGGAGACGATGCTGCCCATGAAGGCGGGAATAGTTGCAGTGCTGGTCAATTTGGCGTTGAATTATATATTGATTTTCGGGAAGTTCGGAGCGCCTGCCTTGGGCGTGGAAGGGGCGGCCATTGCCACTACCGTATCCCGTTTCGTGGAACTTGGCATTGTGGCGGGATGGACGCATCGGCATAAAGAAGCCCACCCATTTATAGAAGGTGCATACCGGAGCCTTAAGATTCCGGGGGATTTAGCCGTAAAAATAATGATTACCGGAGCACCGCTGATGCTGAACGAGACACTATGGTCATTCGGTCAGGCGATACTTATGCAGTGCTATTCCGTCCGCGGGCTGAATGTAGTAGCTGCTTTTAACATTTCTTCCACCATATCCAATGTGTTCAATGTGGTATTCATAGCATTGGGGAATGCGGTGGGGATCATTGTGGGACAGCTGCTGGGGGCAGGAAAACTGGAAGAGGCCAAAGATACCGACCGGAAACTGATTTTCTTTTCCACGGCAGGGTGTGTGGCAATCGGCTTATTGATGGCCGTGTTTTCCCCTTTGTTTCCCATGTTATACAATACGGAAGAAGACATACGGCTGCTGGCTACAAAGTTCATTATGGTCAGTTCGGTCTGCATGCCGATGCATGCCTTTGTAAACGTGGCCTATTTTACGCTGCGCTGCGGAGGGAAGACATTGATTACCTTCTTCTTTGACAGCGTGTATGTATGGCTGGTGAACATCCCGCTGGCCTATGTGCTGTCACGCTATACAGGGATGCATATTATCCCGTTGTTTTTCTGCTGTCAGCTGATAGACATCGTGAAATGCATGATTGGTTTTGTGCTTGTGAAAAAAGGGATATGGATGAACGTCATTGTAAAAAGCGGCACTGCCTGATAAAGCAGTGCCGTTTTTTTTCTGTTTAGGATTCTTCCGCCGAACGTCCCGGATACATATAGAAAGTAATAAGATATATACCGCAGACACCGACGACTGCATATATGATTCTGGATATCCACGTCAGATTACCGAAGATAAAGGCAACAAGGTCAAAGCTGAAAAAACCGATGAGCCCCCAGTTGATTGCGCCGATAATGGCCAGCGTAAGAGCCGTATAGTCCAATGCTTTATTGTTCATTTCCAAAACCTCCATTCTTAATCTTACTGATATTTACTCATATATCGATGTTATTTTGCCCATAAAAAAAGAAATTTATCCTGCAATATTGCCATATCTCACAAAATGTCAAAAATGACATTGACAAAGACTATTTTTCAGCGTAATATTATCCAAAAATAATTTATGGAGGAGATATTATGAAAAAGTACAACAAAATCATCAGTGCCGTCATGGCTTCGGCGATGGTTGCCTCTTTGTTTGCAGGCTGCGGGAATGCTGCCGACAGCGGAAATTCCTCCGCAGACAATAGTGGGAAAGCCGATACAGCGGCAGAAAATACGGAATCGGGTGAGGCCGGAAATGCGGAAGCGTCAGGAGACAGCGCAGGGGCAGGCGGCGGAACCGTTTTTAAAATTGGCGGCGTAGGCCCTACTACCGGAGGGGCTGCGGTATATGGCATTGCCGTACAGAATGCGTCACAGCTTGCAGTGGATGAAATCAATGCGGCAGGCGGCATTAACGGCGTACAGATTGAGTTCAAGTTTGAAGACGATGAATGCGATGCCGAGAAATCGGTAAATGCATATAATACATTGAAGGACTGGGGCATGCAGATGCTTGTTGGCGCTGTGACCAGCGGATGCAGCGTGGCAGTGGCTGAAAAGACGGCAGAGGACAATATGTTCCAGCTGACTCCTTCTGGTTCTTCCGTAGACTGTGTAAAATATGACAATGCGTTCCGTGTATGCTTCTCGGATCCCAATCAGGGAATGGCTTCCGCTAAATATATCGGAGAAAATGCAATTGCCTCCACGGTGGCGATCATTTATGACAGTTCCGACATTTATTCTTCCGGGATTTATGAAAAATTTGCGGCAGAGGCAGCAAACCAGCCTTTTGAGATTGTTTCTGCGGAAGCGTTTACCGCAGACAGCAAAACGGATTTCTCCGTACAGCTTCAGAAAGCAAAGGATGCGGGTGCCGAGTTAGTATTTCTTCCGATTTACTATACCGAGGCTTCCCTGATTCTCTCTCAGGCATCCACCTTGGGCTATGCGCCTATTTTCTTCGGATGTGACGGTTTGGACGGTATCCTTAACGTAGAGAACTTTGACACATCTCTGGCAGAAGGCGTTATGCTCCTTACCCCTTTTGCGGCAGATGCAGAAGATGAACTGACACAGAATTTCGTAACCGCATATAAAGAGAAATTCGGCGATACGCCGAACCAGTTTGCGGCAGATGCTTATGATGCGGTTTACGCAATCAAAGCAGCCGGCGAGAAAGCAGGCATTACCCCGGATATGGATATGTCCGCTATGTGCGAGGCCATGAAAGCAGCTATGCCCCAGATTACCTTGGATGGCCTTACCGGCGTAGGCATGACATGGGATGTTTCCGGTGAACCCAATAAGGAGCCTAAGGCAGTTAAGATTACAGGCGGTGTGTATACGGCAATGTAGTTTTATTTAAGAGACAGCCGATGAAGGGTGCGGAAGCTTTCCGCATCCTTTTTCTTACATAATATCCGCCGCAATACACTGATACAATTTATGATAAAAGATTGACGGATTATTTAGTGACAGAACGTATCTTAAAATTCATTCCTGTCATCTGAAAAGTGATGTATCGTTTCACAATTTTGCGCGGTATTTGCACCTAATTCAGGTCATATAGCCCACATCCCCGCAAGTATAGTCATTTGGCTCGTTGCCCGCAGGAATAAGGCAGCAGCATAGGGGGATGAAATATATCTTGCCATTATCTGTACAATTTCACATATAAATTCTGAGACTGTACCGATACACAGCATAGGATATTATATAGTTGTCCTAAGGACCGTCGGAAAACGCCGGTACTTAGTGAGGTTTAAATCTGCCGAGGGCAGATTTCGAACTTAGTACCGCTGCGTTTGACGCCGAGCGGAAGCGGGTCCTTAGGACAACTATATAATATCCTATGCGTCCGGCCACAGCCAACGCCCCTATGCGTCCGGCCACAGCCAACGCCCCTATGCGTCCGGCCACAGCCCCATACATCAGTCCATACATCAGTCCACACATCCGCCATGCTACATTTATTGACTCCGCCATCATTTAATGATATAATTCATTCTGGTAACGTATAAAAGACAAAGAGGTGTTTTCTTATGAGTTTTATTTCTTATTTAATCAATGGCATCAGCCTAGGCAGCGTATATGCCATTATCGCATTAGGATATACAATGGTATACGGCATTGCGAAGATGCTTAATTTTGCCCATGGGGATGTCATTATGGTAGGGGGGTTTGCGGTATTTACGATTGTAAGTACATATGGGCTGCCTCCCGCACTGGGTATTTTGGTGGCGGTGGTGATATGCACCGTGCTTGGCATAGTAATTGAAAGGGTTGCTTACAAGCCTTTGCGTAATGCTGCTTCGCCTCTGGCCGTGCTGATTACGGCAATCGGCGTAAGCTATCTGCTGCAGAATGTGGCTTTGCTTATATTCGGCGCAAATACGAAGTCATTTACTTCCGTTGTTTCCATACCGCCTTTGAAACTGGCGGAGGGGAAACTGATGATTTCCGGGGAAACGATTGTGACCATTATTTCCGGAATCATCGTCATGATCTGCCTGACATTATTTGTCAATAAAACAAAGGCCGGGCAGGCTATGTTAGCTGTTTCGGAGGACAAGGGGGCGGCTCAGCTTATGGGAATCAATGTGAACGGAACCATAGCCTTGACGTTTGCCATCGGATCGGCTTTGGCGGCAGTGGCAGGCGTGCTGCTTTGCTCGTCATATCCTTCCCTGACTCCTTATACCGGCGCCATGCCTGGAATCAAGGCTTTTGTGGCTGCGGTGTTCGGTGGGATCGGTTCCATACCGGGAGCCATGATCGGGGGCATTCTGCTGGGGATTATAGAGATTCTGGGAAAAGCCTATATTTCTTCTCAGATGGCGGATGCCATTGTTTTTGCGGTTTTGATTGTGGTTCTTCTTGTTAAGCCGACGGGCATATTAGGGAAAAATATTCAGGAGAAAGTGTAAGGTGCTGGCATGGGTAAGATGAATTCCAAGTTAAAATTCAGTAAGACGACAAAAAGTAATATGATCACATACCTGATAGTGGCCGTGGCATTTGTGGCGGTGAAGATTCTGCTGGCAGGGGGGCATATGTCTAGCCTGATGGAAGGGCTTTTGGTGCCGTTATGCATATATGTCATGCTGGCTGTTTCCCTGAACCTGACGGTAGGCATTTTAGGGGAACTGAGTCTTGGACATGCAGGGTTTATGTGTGTAGGGGCTTTTGCGGGGGCATTTTTCTCCAAGTGTATGAAGGGCGCTATGCCTGACGGGCTTAGGTTCCTGATTGCAATGGTGATCGGGGCCGCGGTGGCAGGGGCATTCGGTATTCTGATCGGAATCCCCGTGCTGCGGCTGAAAGGAGATTATCTTGCCATTGTGACTTTGGCTTTTGGGGAAATCATTAAGAATCTGGTGAATGTGCTTTATATAGGAAGGGACGGAGAAGGGTTCCATTTTTCCATGAAGGATTCCATTTCGCTGCATCTTGGCGAAGACGGAGAGGTTCTTATCAATGGGGCACAGGGAATTACGGGGACGCCTCATGATGCCAGTTTTACCGTGGGCATAATATTGATACTGATCTCCTTATTTGTCATTTTGAATTTGATAAATTCCAGGGACGGACGGGCGATTATGTCGATCCGGGATAACCGTATTGCAGCGGAATCGGTGGGGATTAATATAACGAAATATAAGCTGATGGCTTTCTCCATTTCGGCGGCCATTGCAGGGGTGGCAGGGGTATTGTATGCACATAATCTTTCCACGCTGACGGCCCTTCCGAAAAACTTCGGATATAATATGTCCATTATGATACTTGTTTATGTGGTTTTGGGAGGTATCGGGAATATACGCGGTTCTATTATTTCCGCAGTTATCCTTACTTTACTGCCGGAATTGCTTCGTGGGCTAAGCGATTACCGTATGCTGATTTATGCGGTGATTTTAATTGTGATGATGCTCTTTAACTGGAGCCCGAAAGCAATTGACTGGAAGGAACGGGTCAGAGAAAAATATTTTTCGGGATGGAAAGGCCGTAAAGGAGCGGCAGGACAGGTTTCCGAGGGTGTGCTTTCCAAAGGAAAGGGGGGGAAATAATTGACATTACTGGATGTGAAAAATTTAACCATTTCTTTTGGCGGGCTGCGGGCAGTGGATGATTTTAAGCTTTCCATAAAGCAGGGGCAGCTTTACGGCCTGATCGGTCCCAACGGGGCCGGAAAAACAACGGTTTTCAATCTGCTGACTGGTGTATATAAGCCCAATGAAGGCATTATAAAGCTGGGGGACAGGGATATCACAGGTCTGAAGACGATTGAAATAAATAAAGCGGGGATTGCCCGCACCTTTCAGAATATCCGCCTTTTCAAGGAACTATCCGTGTTGGATAACGTCAAGGTGGGGCTTCACAATCATCATCATTACAATACGCTGGAGGGGATTTTCCGTCTGCCCAAGTATTTTAGGGTGGAGAAGGAAATGGACGAGAAAGCTATGGAATTGTTAAAGGTGTTTGATTTGGATAAGGAAGCGGGGTATCAGGCAGCCAACCTGCCTTATGGGAAGCAGAGGAAGCTGGAGATTGCCCGTGCTCTTGCCACGGAGCCGAAACTGCTGCTTCTGGACGAACCGGCGGCGGGCATGAATCCGAATGAAACGGGAGAACTGATGGATACCATCCGTTTTGTCCAAAAGGAATTCGGCATGACGATACTTTTGATTGAGCATGATATGAAATTGGTTTCCGGAATTTGCGAGGAACTTACTGTCCTCAATTTCGGACGTATCCTGACCCAGGGAAAGACTGCCGACGTGCTCAATGACCCCCAGGTAATAACGGCGTATCTTGGAGAATAAAACAGCATGAGCCGAAGAAGAGCCGGGAACAATTGCTGCCCATGCATTACGGGCAGAAATTGTTCCGGTAAGGAGGGCCCTTCATGAGGGGAATGCGGTACTGGAATAAACAGCATGAGCCGAAGAAGAGCCGGGAACAATTGCTGCCCATGCATTACGGGC
>CAJUIM010000060.1:11599-21426 GCA_910586275.1 uncultured Lachnospiraceae bacterium
AGAAATTGTTCCGGTAAGGGGGCTCTTCGTGAGGGGAATGCGGTACTGGAATAGGAGGAAGCAGGAAATGGCTATGCTTGAAATCAGGGATTTGGAAGTATATTATGGCATGATTCAGGCAATCAAGGGAATATCTTTTGATGTCAACGAAGGCGAGGTTATTGCGCTTATAGGAGCTAACGGCGCAGGAAAGACCACTACGCTCCATACCATAACAGGCTTGCTGTCCCCCAAATCAGGGAGCATTCTTTTTGAGGGAAAAGATATTACGAAGATTCCCGGACATAAAATCGTATCCAGAGGGATGGCGCATGTACCGGAAGGAAGGCGGGTATTTGCCCAGCTTTCCGTGCTGCAGAATCTCCGCATGGGCGCATATACGAGAAAAGACAAGAATGAAATAGAAGAGATGTTAAAGCAGGTATATAAAAGATTCCCTAGGCTGGAAGAGAGGCAGAACCAGATGGCGGGCACTCTGAGCGGCGGGGAGCAGCAGATGCTGGCAATGGGGCGTGCCCTTATGTCGCATCCGAAAATTATATTGATGGATGAACCTTCCATGGGGCTTTCACCTATTTTTGTTAATGAGATTTTTGATATTATAAAAAAGGTAAGTGCCGGCGGGACCACCGTGCTTTTGGTGGAGCAGAATGCAAAAAAAGCGCTTTCCATAGCTGACCGTGCATATGTTCTGGAGACGGGCAATATTGTATTGGAGGGCAAAGCCAGTGACCTTCTGAATGACGACTCTATCAAGAAAGCATATCTTGGGGAGGCATAGAGTATGTCTGTAAAGTTGTAATGTCATCCGGCAAAAAATCTTTTAAGGTAGGGAGGATTTCTGTGTATGGAAAAAGTAGTGATAACAATTGCAAGGCAATATGGCAGCGGCGGCCGCACCATAGGAGAAATGCTGGCAGAGGATATTAAAGTCCATTATTACGATAAGGAACTGCTGAAACTGGCTTCCGAGGAAAGCGGAATAAGTGAACGCTTGTTTGTCAATGCGGATGAAAAAGTAAAATTTACAAATTTGCTGAAAATAGTCAAAAATACATATAAGGGGCAGCTGATTCCGCCGGAAAGCGAAGATTTTGTATCGGATGACAATCTGTTTAATTATCAGGCGAAGGTAATTAAACAGCTGGCAGAAGAAGAGTCCTGCGTCATTGTTGGAAGATGCGCAGATTTTGTGCTGAAGGATTATGACAATGTGCTCAGTGTGTTTATTCATGCCCCTAGGGATTACTGCTTGGAACAGGCGGCGAAAAAGGTCAGCATGGCACCCCGTGAACTGGAACGTTATATTACTCGGACGGACAGACAGCGGGCAGAATATTATAAATACCATACCGGACGGGAATGGACGGATGCAAGGAATTATGATCTTTGCTTGGACAGTTCGAAGCTGGGATTTGAAAGATGCGTGGAGGAGATTAAGGCATATCTGAAGGTGCGGTTTATGAACTGACATAAATTGTTCTTTCAGCCGGTAGCGGGGGAACCTTTTCCCCCGCTATATTGTAATAAGGTATTTTGCAGCCATATTTTCTGTAAAGAAACTCCATGCCTCTTAAATATGACTTATTGACAGCCCAAGTTTCCACGGCTGTTATATTTTGCAAGAATTTCATGGATTTTGTCCGTGGGGGTAGATACATTGGCCATGGACGAGTCATGGTTCATAAAGTCAATGATGGAGGCAAGGAATTTGCTCATGTCCGCCTCCAGATAATAGGGGCGTTCTTTTAATTCGGGAAGCTGGTAGGTGAGGTTTGTCGTTATAATCTTATCGAAATAGCCTTTTTCATAAGCTTCATCAAAAGTTGCCAGCCCGTCCGTAAATAAGCCGAAAGTACAGCAGATGAAAACCCGTTTGGCATTCATTGCTTTCAGCTGTTTTGCCGTATCAATCATGCTTCCGCCGGAAGAAATCATATCGTCTATGATGATGACATCTTTGCCGTCAATATTATCTCCCAGAAATTCATGGGCTACAATAGGGTTTTTCCCGTTGACAATGGTGGAATAGTCCCTTCTCTTATAAAACATGCCCATATCCACGCCGAGCACATTGGCAAAGTAGATGGCGCGGTCAAGTGCGCCTTCGTCCGGGCTGATGACAATGGTATGGTATTTGTCGATAATCAGATCTTCTTTCATGCGCAGCAGAGCCTGCACGAACTGATATGGGGGCATAAAGTTGTCAAAGCCGGACAGGGGGGCGGCATTCTGCACCCGCGGGTCGTGGGCATCAAAAGTAATGAAGTTAGAGACTCCCATGCGGCTCAGTTCTTCGATGGCATAAGCACAGTCTAAGGATTCCCTGCCGTTTCTTTTATGCTGCCTTCCTTCATATAAAAAGGGCATAATGACATTGATGCGGTGCGCCCTGCCGTTGCAGGCATTGATTAAACGCTTTAAATCCTGATAGTGGTCGTCCGGGGATTTATGGTTGGTGAAGCCGTTCATTTTATAAGTAATGCTGTGGTTGCATACGTCAACAAGGAAAAATAAGTCTTTGCCCCGGATAGATTCGTTAAAGACAGCTTTGCCCTCGCCGGTGCCGAAACGGGGACAGGTGACATCCACAAGATAGTTGGGTTCCGCATATCCCTGAAATGCCGGATCGTTTTTGGCAATGCTTTTTACTGTTTTTCTGAATCCTACCAAATACTTGTTGACTTTGTCCGCCAGCATGGCAGCGGATTCGGTTGCAACAATTTTAAGCGGGGCTACCGGAATGGCAGCTTCCAATTCATGTAAATTAGGCATGGTGTCCTCCCTGATGTAAAAGTTGTCGTACTATGCACCGCAAAGCGTGTTGCCGGTTATGCACGGAACAGCCGCGTATGCATTTCATATAATTTATTTATATCATTCTTGGTAGTGACACGTCAAGGAAATTCTAGTAGAATAAGAGAAGGATATGGGTTTGGCTTTTCAGGGATATTCGGCGTAAGAACAGGGACGGACGCGGCGGAGTGGAGGATACATGAAAAAAAAGGGACATGTGATTAGTAAGGTTTTGGATGGAAGCATCGGGCAGGAGATGGAAATAGATGCCGGCGACAGATTATTGGCGGTCAATGGGGAAGAAATTACGGATATTTTTGACTATCAGTACCTGCTGCAGGAGGAATATGTGGAAGTGCTGGTGGAGAAACCGGACGGGGAGGAGTGGCTGCTGGAAATTGATAAGGAGTACGGAGAGGATCTGGGCATAGAGTTTGAGAACGGGCTGATGGACGATTACCGTTCCTGCTGCAATAAATGTATTTTCTGCTTTATTGACCAGATGCCGGCAGGGATGCGGGAGACGCTGTATTTTAAGGACGATGATTCCAGGCTTTCGTTCCTGCAAGGGAATTATGTGACGCTGACGAATATGTCTGACTATGATGTGGAAAGAATTATAAAATATCGCCTGTCTCCTATCAATATTTCATTTCATACCACAAATCCACAGTTAAGGTGCAGAATGCTGAACAACCGTTTTGCAGGGGAGGCATTGAAAAAAGCGGACAGGCTGTATGAAGCCGGGATTGCGATGAACGGACAGATTGTGCTTTGCAAGGGAGTAAATGACGGGGAGGAACTGGAACGGAGCATATCGGATTTGACCGGGTATCTGCCTTACTTGGAAAGTGTCTCGGTGGTTCCCGTTGGGCTGTCCAAATACCGGGACGGGCTGGAGCCGTTGGAGCCGTTTGCCAGAGAGGATGCGGAAGAAGTGTTGGCCAGGATTCATAGATGGCAGGAGAAAATATTTGCGGAGCAGGGAGTGCACTTTATCCATGCCAGTGACGAATGGTATATTCTTGCCGGACAGGAATTGCCGGAAGAGGCACGCTACGACGGCTATCTTCAGCTGGAAAACGGCGTGGGGATGCTCCGTTTGCTGCTGAATGAGTTTGATGAGGCATTGGGGGAATTAAGAAAGAGGGAAGAGAACGTATGGAGGCCGGCGGAAACGGTGTCCCTTGCCACAGGGCGGCTGGCCTATCCCTATATCGGCGGCATGGCAGGCCGGCTGGAGGAAGTCTGTGAAGGGCTCCGTATTTTGGTTTATCCCATTACCAATGAATTTTTCGGGGAACGGATTACTGTGTCGGGTCTGCTGACCGGACAGGATATTGTGCGGCAGCTGACAGGGAAAGAATTGGGGGGCAGGCTGCTGCTTCCGCAGAATGTGCTGCGGAGCGGTGAGAGGGTCTTTTTGGATGATATGACGGTGGAAGAGATGGAAAATGCTTTACAAGTAAAGGTAGATATTGTAAAATCAAGCGGACGTGATTTTATTGACACCATATTGTTTGGGAATTTGGATTAGCAGAAAAGATTTTTTTCGGAAAGGTATGGTCAGAAGATGGGAAAAAAGAAAAAGCCGATTGTTGCAGTGGTAGGAAGGCCGAATGTGGGGAAATCTACCTTGTTCAATGTATTGGCGGGAGAACGGATAGCTATAGTGAAGGATACGCCGGGCATTACCCGGGATCGGATATATGCGGATGCTTCTTGGCTGAATATGGCGTTTACGCTGATTGACACAGGGGGCATAGAGCCGGACAGCAAGGACATCATCCTTTCGCAGATGCGGGAGCAGGCGCAGATTGCCATTGATACGGCGGATGTGATTCTGTTTATGACGGATGTGAAGCAGGGGCTGGTGGATGCGGACGCCAAGGTTGCGGATATGCTCAGACGTTCCAGAAAGCCGGTGGTGCTGTTGGTCAATAAGGTGGATGACTTTGAGAAGTATATGCCGGATGTATATGAGTTTTATAATCTGGGCATCGGCGACCCTCATCCGATTTCCGCGGCCAATCAGCTGGGGCTTGGGGACATGCTGGACGAGGTATCTTCCCATTTCAGCAAAATTGCGGAAGAGGACGAGGATGACGACCGGACTAAGATCGCCATTGTAGGGAAACCGAATGTGGGAAAATCTTCCATTGTAAATAAGCTGGCCGGAGAAAACAGGGTGATAGTTTCCGACATTGCAGGTACCACGCGGGATGCCATTGACACAGAGGTAAAATATAACGGAAAAGAATATGTGCTCATTGACACGGCAGGGCTGCGGCGCAAGAACAAGATAAAAGAGGAACTGGAAAGGTATATGATAGTCCGTACGGTCAGTGCCGTGGAGCGGGCGGATATTGCGGTGCTGGTCATTGATGCCATGGAGGGCGTGACCGAACAGGATGCGAAGATTGCGGGAATCGCCCATGACCGTGGAAAGGCCGTGATCATTGCAGTAAACAAATGGGATGCCATTGAGAAGGATGATAAGACAGTGAAGGAATTCACGGGTAAAGTGCGGGAAATTCTGTCTTTTATGACCTATGCGGAGATTATTTTCATTTCTGCCGTGACCGGGCAGCGGCTTACAAAGCTGTATGAAATGATTGACATCGTCAGTGAGAACCATTCTATGCGCGTGTCTACGGGTGTGCTCAATGAAATTATGTCCGAAGCAGTGGCAATGCAGCAGCCGCCGTCCGACAAGGGAAAAAGGCTCCGGCTGTATTATATTACGCAGGTGGCGGTAAAGCCTCCTACTTTCGTGATTTTCGTAAACGATAAAGAACTGATGCATTTTTCCTATACGAGATATATTGAAAACCAGATCAGGGAGGCCTTTGGCTTCAGGGGAACGCCCCTTAAATTTATTATAAGGGAGAGAAAGGAAAATAGATAAAGTGGAACGGATCATATGTTTGGCAATCGGATATTTGTTTGGACTGTTTCAGACGGCTTATATTTACGGTAAGATGCATGGCATTGATATCAGGCAGCATGGCAGCGGGAATGCGGGAACCACCAATACACTGCGGGTGCTGGGGACAAAGGCAGGGCTGATTGTTTTTGCCGGGGATGTGCTGAAATGCATTTTTGCAATCGTAATCTGCAGCCTGCTTTTCGGCAAATCTCATCCGGAAATGGTATATCTGTTTAAGATGTATGCGGCGGCCGGAGCCATCCTAGGGCACAATTTTCCGTTTTATCTTGGCTTTAAGGGCGGAAAGGGCATTGCGGCGACGGCGGGGCTGATTCTATCTTTTCATCCTACCTTTATTCCTATGGGAGTAGTGCTGTTTTTCGGAATATTTTTTACCACCCATTATGTTTCGCTTGGTTCCTTGCTTGTGTATGCGGGATTTATGATACAGATTGTCCTATCGGGGCAGATGGGGCTGTTTGGCGGCATGTCTCAGGCAGCTTTGACGGAAATGTATATTATCGCCGGGCTTTTGGCCATTATGGCATATTATAAGCATAGGGAAAACATTAAGCGGCTGCTGAAAGGTGAGGAAAGGAAAACTTATCTTTTCAAAAAGAATAAGACGGAGGGAAAATAAATGGCAGATATAAGCGTTATCGGAGCAGGAAGCTGGGGAATCGCTTTGGCTGTGCTGCTTCATAAAAACGGGCATAAGGTGACGGTATGGTCGGTGATAGAGGAAGAAATTGCCATGCTGAAGAGGGAGCATGAACATAAGGATAAACTGCCGGGTGTCAGGCTGCCGGAGGATATGGAATTTACCACTGATCTGGAATATGCGGTACGCGGCAGGGATACATTGGTTTTGGCGGTTCCCTCGCCTTTTACAAGATCCACTTCCCGCAGCATGAAAGAATATGCGGCCCAAGGACAGATCATTGTGAATGTGGCGAAGGGAATTGAAGAGAAGACCTTGATGACGCTGTCGCAGATTATCGAAGAGGAAATTCCGCAGGCAGAAGTGGCGGTGCTGTCCGGCCCGTCCCATGCGGAAGAAGTAGGCAGAGGAATCCCTACTACCATTGTGGTGGGTGCGAAAGAGAAGAAAACCGCGGAATATTTGCAGAACTTGTTTATGAACGAGGTATTCCGCGTATATATCAGCCCGGATGTGCTGGGCATAGAATTGGGTGCCGCCCTGAAAAACGTGGTTGCGCTGGCAGCCGGAATTGCAGACGGCTTGGGCTATGGGGATAATACGAAGGCGGCTCTGATTACAAGGGGCATTACGGAAATTTCCCGCTTGGGCACGGCAATGGGGGGCCGGGCGGAAACGTTCAGCGGACTCACCGGCATCGGGGACCTGATTGTCACTTGTGCCTCCATGCATTCTAGAAACCGCCGGGCCGGTATCCTGATCGGGAAGGGATATACCATGGAGGAAGCCATGGAAGAAGTGAAGATGGTAGTGGAGGGTGTATACTCGGCAAAGGCGGCTATGGCGCTTGCCAAGAAATATGGGGTACAGCTGCCCATTATCGAGCAGGTGAATGCGGTACTGTTTGACGGAAAGGCGGCGGATGAGGCGGTGAAAGATCTGATGCTGCGCGATAAGAAGATTGAGTGCTCGGATATTCCTTGGGAGTAGGAGGGACTTGCTTTTGAGGAATAAATATCGTAACATGTAAATATGGGCCGCGTAGGGATTTTGCGTGGCACCGGCGTGGGCGCTTCAGCCGGGTGGGCGGTTTGATGTTGTATGGCTTATTGGACGGCCGGTGTTTTTGCCTGCGGGGAAAATCAGAAAAGGCGCGGCTTTGCGGACGGATATTGGGGCAGATGGGCATCCGGGGCAGCGGCAGGCGCGGAAAGAGGACGAGAATGGGTGGATTGAAACAGGAATTTGGAAGTACTTCACAGTATGTGGCTTCGGAGCAGCTGATGGCCAGCGTGAATGTGGCGATTGCGCTGCAGAAGCCGCTTTTGATTAAGGGGGAGCCGGGAACGGGGAAGACGATGCTGGCGGAGGCGGTGGCAAAATCGCTTGGCAAGCGGCTGATTATATGGAATATTAAATCTACGACAAAGGCACCGGAAGGGCTGTATGTGTATGATACAATCCAGAGACTGTATGACGGCCAGTTCGGGGAAGAGGGCGTGGACGATATTGCGCGGTATATCAAACTGGGAAAGCTGGGGGAAGCTTTTGACAGTGAAGAGCAGGTGGTGCTTCTGATCGATGAGATTGATAAGGCGGATCTGGAATTTCCCAATGACCTGCTTTGGGAATTGGATCAGATGGAATTTTATATTCATGAGACAAAACGGACGGTGAAAGCTAAGCACAGGCCGATTGTCATTATTACATCCAATGCGGAGAAGGAATTGCCGGATGCTTTTCTGCGCAGATGTATTTTCCATTACATTGATTTTCCGGATGAAGGGCTGATGGAGGAGATTGTAAAGACTCATTTCCCGGATATAGAGGAGAATCTGCTGAAAAATGCAATGGATGTATTTTATTGGATACGTTCCCTGAAGGATGTGCGCAAGAAGCCGAGCACATCGGAACTGATTGACTGGGTCAATGCCCTTCAGATCGGGGGAATACCTTTGGAGAAAATTAAGAAGGAACTGCCGTTTGTGGGGGTAATCGTGAAGAAAGACGAGGATTTGGAAACCGTGAAAGGCAGCGTAAGATAACCAGCTTGAATTTTTGGGGAAGACAGACCGTAGCAATGGCTATGGAAGAACAGGCCAAGGCGGAAAGGCAGGGCATATGTTTGGCAAATTCTTTAATACCTTAAAGGCAAAAGGGTTGAATGTAACCTTAAGCGAATGGCTGACGCTGCAGGATGCATTGGACAAGGGGCTGTGCGGAAGCAGTCTGACGGAATTTTATTATGTGGCAAGAATGATATTGGTGAAGAGCGAAACGGAATTCGATAAATTTGACTTGGCGTTCGAAGAGCATTTTAAGGGAATCCGTTCGGATGATGAAATCACTTCACAGATGCTGCGCTGGCTGGACAAATCGGATATGATGGAACTGGCTCATGAAGAGGCTAGGGATCATCTGAACCGGATGGAAGAGGTGCAGATCGATAAGGAAGATGTGGAAGAGAAATTCCGTCAGCGGCTGAAGGATCAGGACAGCGAGCATAACGGCGGAAGCTATTGGATCGGAACGATGGGAAAGACCTCCTTCGGGAATACCGGAGGAAATGTGGGTGGCGTCCGTGTGGGCGGCACCACAGGCTACCAGTCGGCTTTTTCCGTGGTCGGGGCGAGAAAATACAGAGATTTCAGAGACGACAAGATTATAGATAACAGACAGTTCATGCAGGCGCTTCGCCGCCTGAGACAGTTTTCCACGAAGCTGGACATACCGAAGACGGAACTGGATATCGACGGAACGATAGACAAGACATGCAATAACGGCGGCTGCCTGCAGATTGTCATGGAGAAGCCAAGGAAAAATTCGGTGAAGCTGCTGCTGCTTATGGATTCCGGCGGCACGATGATTCCTTATACGACACTGCTGAACGAACTGTTCCAGTCGGTGCATAAGTCTAATCATTATAAGGATGTAAAAACATACTATTTCCATAACTGCATTTACAGTAAATTGTATAAGACACCGGAGTGCGAAAACGGAGACTGGATAGATACGGAATGGATGTTCCGCAATTTGGACAGCGACTATAAAGTCATTATTGTAGGGGACGCGGCAATGGCGCCGGAGGAACTGTATTCCACCACGGGAAACTACCGAGGACCCAACGGCGGGCTGGCCGGCATGGACTGGCTGCTGCTGATGAAGAAGCACTATAAGAAAATAGTTTGGATGAACCCGAAGATGGCTCCCGGCCATGCGCCTTGGCGGGAAGCGGAGACTGCAATCAAAGATATCTTTCCGATGTATAAGCTGACGGTGGACGGACTGAACCAAGCCATGGTGAAACTGATGGTAAATAAATAATTTTAAGTTTGGGAACGCATTGTTTGGCATGGAGGGCTGCTGCGTCCGCTAAACCCGAAACACCGGAGCAGGCATAAAACCGAAAAATGCTTTCCGTAACAGTTCAGCCTGAATGTT
>CAJUIM010000061.1 GCA_910586275.1 uncultured Lachnospiraceae bacterium
GGTTTTCAAGACCGCCTCGTTATGACCACTTCGATACCTCTCCATGTCCATACGCTCTATCCAGCGTTTATTTTCTTTTTATCTGCCGTTGTTTTTATTTCATCAGCAGCGGCAAAAACTATATTAGCAAAAAAGTAATTAAATGTCAACAGCTTTTTTTTAATTTTTTCCATTTTTTTTCAAACAGCTTTTTACGCATCTTATCCGCACTCATTTGCCATAAGAATAAAGCCTTCACAGCAAAGACTCTGCCACTCTTAAATCCTCCGGCGTAGTGATTTTTATATTCCCATAACTTCCTTCCACCAGCTTAACCTTTCTGTCCGTAAAGGTTTCCACTACCATAGCATCGTCCGTAATCCGCAGTCCCTGCTGCAGGCATTCTTTTTCCTTCTTCATCAATGTGCCATAAGCCTCTTTAATCAGATGATAGGAAAATACCTGCGGTGTCTGAACCGCCCATACTCTGTCCCTGCTTGGCGTGGATGCGGCAAATCCGTTCTCATCGGCAATTTTAATTGTATCTTTCACCGTCATTCCCACGGCACATGCATCGTATTCGGAAACATTTGCATATGCACGTTCCAATATGTCTTTCGTCACAAACGGCCTGGCACCGTCATGAATAAAAACATAATCACATTCCCCGGCTGCCTTCAGCCCTTCCCATACCGAATGATAACGTTCGTTTCCTCCGGCTGTCACAGCTGCCACTTTACCGAATCCAAAACGAGCCACGATATTTTCCCTGCAATACTCCACATCCTTTTCGGAAGCAACCAGAATTATTTTTTCTATAAAACTATCCTGAAACACTCTCAGTGAATAATACAGTACCGGTTTGCCTTCCAGCATCATATACTGTTTAGGCACATCGCTCCCCATCCTTGTGCCCCGCCCTGCGGCAAGTATGATTGCCGTACATTTTTTCCTGTCCCGTAAGATGCTTCCACCCTCATCCTTCCGTTCTCTGTCCATTCCGCTTCCTCTCTTCCCGTGCCGCTATATCCGTTCGCCCAGTTTCAGATTAGGAACGGCATTCAGTCCATACCCATGCCTGATTCCTTTTTTATATTCATAATAACCTGCAACTCCGATCATAGCCGCATTATCCGTGCAGAAGACCGGTGACGGATAATAAAAAGCCACGCCGGCCTTTTGGCACGCCTCTTCCAAAGCTGCCCTGAGTGCGGCATTGGAAGCCACCCCTCCTGCTATGGCAAATTTTCTGCCCCCATATTCTTTCACCGCTTCCATGGAATGTTCCGTCAGCACTTCCACCACGGCTTTCTGAAAGGAAGCCGCCACATCCGCTGTGTTTACCGGCTCCCCCTTCATTTCACATGTATTCAGATAATTCAGCACTGCTGATTTCAGCCCGCTGAAACTGAAATCATATGCAGATCCTGCTACCTTAGCCCTCGGGAAACGAATGGCATCCGGGTTCCCGTCCCTTGATACCTTATCAATCTTAGGTCCGCCCGGATAGCCCAGTCCGATTGCCCTTGCCACTTTGTCAAAGGCCTCCCCTGCCGCATCGTCTCTGGTACGGCCGATAATTTCATATTCCCCGTAATCCCTGACCGACACAAGATGAGAATGTCCGCCCGACACTACCAAACAGAGAAACGGCGGTTCCAAATCTTTATTTTCAATATAATTGGCACTGATATGGCCTTCGATATGATGCACCCCCACCAATGGAATTCTTGCGGCAAAACTTACAGCCTTTGCCGCCGATACTCCCACCAATAAGGCTCCCACCAGCCCCGGCCCATAAGTCACGGCAAGAGCCGTAATATCCTTCAGCCCGACCTTTGCCTGCGTCAATGCCTGTTCCATAACCTGATTTATCTTCTCTATATGTTTTCTGGATGCAATCTCCGGCACCACGCCGCCGAATTCCGTATGCAGCGCAATCTGTGAGTAAATAACGTTGGATAAAACTTCTCTGCCGTTTCTCACTACTGCCGCCGCCGTTTCGTCGCAGGAACTTTCAATTGCCAATATCAATATATCCTCCATGCCCATACCGCACTTTCCGTTTTAATTTTCTGCCAATTCCCAGCCATATATTTTCCAATGCCCCGCCTCGTCCTTGCGCATCAGGAAACGTTCTGTGGTAGCCAGCATATCTGTACCCTTCCGTATATTGAACATACAGTAAAGCCTTGCCCACTCATAATTATCCTTTGTAAAAGTTTCCACATCCGTGCTGGAAGAAGTGGTATAACTGGAAATCTTCATATCCTTTTTATTTAATTCCGCTATCTCGCCGGCAAGATTGAGCAAATACAAATCCTCTGTCTGATTTTCCACAAATTCATCATCATATAATAACTGAATCTGTTTGGCCAGTTTTTCCAGTTCCTCATCTGTATGAGGTTCATTGTAAAGGCACTGGATAATCTCACAATAATATTTCAGAACCTCCCGCGGCGACGGCGGATAATTGGTATTCAGATTCCTCATCAGCACTTGCTGGGATTTTGTCGCTTTAACATCCTCTTCCCCATTTCCCTGCATCTTATTGGCTATATAAAAATAAAAGCCCACAATCAGGGCAGCCAATATGCATCCGATAATAATTAATTTTACCGGGTTCTGCTTTTCTTTCGCATTCCTCATAATTACATCCTCCTTTCTGATGCCCAAAGTATGCACTGCTCTCGCAGCCGCCAAAGGTGCCGCAAATATGCAACGCCCTTTAATCTTGGCGCAATAACAGCGGAATCAATGCAGTCCGTCACCAATGTCATTCATCGTCTTCGAACTTTAGTTCTATGCTCTTTCCGTCTTTGCCGGCTTCCGCAGCCGGAAAGATTTTCTTTACGTCTCTCATAAAGTCTTCCGCCCGCACCAAAGACGGACTGTAATGGGTAAGCCACATTTTAGCCGCCCCTGCCTTCTTTGCCAAAGAAGCCGCTTCATAAAAGGTCATATGCTTATATTGCTTTGCCTTTTCCTGCTTATCGGGCTCACCGTACATTCCTTCACAGATAAATAAATCCGAGCCTGCCGCATTCCGCACAATGCTCTCCGCAGGTCTTGTATCCGTACAGTAAGTAAGCTTGATGCCCTTTCTGGCTTCCCCCAATACCATGTCCGGCGTATATGTTTTCCCGTCCAGTTCTATGGTTTCCCCTTTCTGCAGGCGGTTCCAGTATCTTCTGTCCAGTCCAAGCGCCTGTGCCTTCTCCACCTGAAATCTACCGATACGGTCAATCACTATGTTATACCCATAGCATACCACATTATGGTTCACCCGAAAAGCTTCAATTCGGAATCCGTCAAATTCAATACGCTTTTCCGCTTCTTCGAGTTCCAAATATTCTATCGGGAAAGGAAGTTCCGGCGCAATGACCCGAAGAGCATTCACCACCCTGGCCAACCCTTTCGGCCCCACTAAAAGAAGCGGCTCTGTCCGTTCCGCGTTCCCCATTGTAAGGAGCATCCCGGGCAGTCCGCTGATATGGTCTGCATGATAGTGGGTGAAGCATATAATGTCAATCGGGTTCGGGCTCCATCCCTTCTCCTTCATGGCAATCTGCGTTCCTTCCCCACAGTCAATCAATATACTTTTTCCATTGTACCTAGCCATAAGGGAAGTCAGCCATCTGTAAGGCAGCGGCATCATTCCTCCCGTTCCGAGCAAACATACATCTAACATATAACTCCTATCCTGATGCCGGCCCGGGCTTGTCAGCCAATCATAAAAATTCTTTTGCCTCCTGAATTTCTACCGGTATCCGGAACCTGGCAATCATTTTTTCATAACAATCTTCACATAAGTCAAAATGATGGTTCTGTCCATCTTTTCTGCTGAAATATCCGAAAGCATGATCCACTTCCAGACATCCTTCTTTTAAAATTCCATTTTCTACCAATAAATTTTTCCCGCAGTAATTGCAGATAACGGAATCCAGTTCTCTGTTCGTTTCATCCAGATATTTACGCATAGTCTCATCCTCCCTAGATGTACAATTTGCTGCTATATCTGTCATTATACATGAGTTTTTACGACAAAAACAGTGGTAATTCCTGTTACTTTGCCAAAAACCTTCCCATTCTTATCCTTTCCTCCTCCACATGATTATGGCATCCTCCCTTGGCTTGTCGTAAAAATCCCTGCGTATTCCTTCCCTCTTAAATCCGTGTTTTTCATATAAACGAATCGCCGGCAGGTTACCGCACCTTACTTCCAAGGTAAAATCCTCTATTCCCAACGCTTCCCCGGCCGTCAGGACCGTTTTCAGCAGCATGCCTGCCGTCCCCCTTCGCCGGAATGGTTCCGACACCACAACGTTTGTGATTTCCCCCTCTCCCGCAATATTACGCAGGCCGCAGACTCCCATCACTTCCCCGTCCTCTTCCGCCACAAAGTAATAAGCATAATCACAAAGCAGCGTATCCGCATACGCCTGCTCCGACCACGGAACGGAAAAATTTTCCGCCTCCAGACGGGCCGCGGCTTTTATGTCCCGCTCTTCCATCCGCCTGACTGTCACCATCCGTTACTCCTTTCCCGTGCCGCACCCCGCCGGCTCTTCTTTTCCCGTACCGTTTTCCTGCACGCTTTCCGTGCCTTTTTTGACAAGCCGCTCGTTCCGCTCCCGTTCCGCCTGTGAAAGACGCAGATAAACAGGCGCATGTTCCGCTGCCGGCACGGTCTTTCCTTTTTGCATATAAATGCTTCCCAAAGCCGCAATGGATGCTGCCCGTTGTCTATTCATATGCGCCGGGGCGAAACTGTATTCTACCCGCATCTGTTTTGCCAGCAGTTCCCGGAATACCGGCACTCCGTCTCCCAGAAATATAGTCCTGCGCCCTATGGCATTTAATTTCCTGACGATATCCTCTGCCGCCGCCGCACATTGGGGTTCCAATGTCTTCAGGAGATATTCTGTCCTGCCGCCGTCCTCCGCCGTGTTTTCCCGGACAAACTCATAGATGCCGGTATACACCTGTCCGCGCCTTGCATCCATAAGAGGGCATATGCAGTCCGCCGCCCCGTACAGATTATAAGCCAGTCCCTCTAAGGTAGGAACTTCGATCAGCGGGATACCCAGTGCGAACCCAAGCCCCTTTGCCGTCGCAGATCCTATCCGCAGCCCGGTAAAGGAACCGGGTCCCGCAGCCAAAGCCACCGCATCCAAAGATGCCGGCTCCAAATCCGTCATCTTGCATATTTCATCTATCATCGGCAGCAATGTCTGTGAATGAGTCTTTTTATATTGAATATCATATTCCGCTATCAGCAAATCATCCTCGGCGATTGCCACGGATGCCACCAAACCGGAACTGTCCAAAGCCAAAATCTTCATCCCGAAATTATACCCCTTTCCCCGTCCGGCATCCTTCCAGCGTAATCCGCCTGAAATCCGTCCCTTTGCCCAAATCCTTGCAGATAACAATTTTTCGGCAGCACTCGGGCAGAATCTCTTCAATCAGATCGGCCCATTCCACAAAACAAACACCGTTGCCGTAAAAATAGTCTTCATAACCGATTTCTTCCATCTCCTCCACATCCGTGATCCGGTAAACGTCAAAATGGTAAAAAGGCAGTCTGCCTCCCTCATATACTTGCAGAATGGTAAAAGTAGGGCTGTTTACCGCCTCATCTATGCCAAGCCCTTCTGCAACGCCCTGAGTAAATACGGTCTTACCTACGCCCAAATCTCCCACTAATGCATACACATCTCCGGGAGACGCATTTTCCCCTATTTTCCGTCCCAGTGCAAATGTTTCTTCCGGGCTGTTCGTCTCTGCCGTCATTTCCGCTTCCTCCCTGTCCAGTCAGTCTTTTTATCCCCGTATCTTCACTTTTGCCGGAGACATATGTGTGGAAATCATCTCTATTACTCCGGGAGCCAGTTCCCCCAGATCCCGCCGCGGAAAAATGGATGCATTTACTCTGGACGTATATACAATGAGGCTTTTGGGGGTGGACACGGCTTTCAGCATATCTTCCCATTTCTGCATCTGCGTCTCTTCGCCCTGCGATACCTCTATGCCTTCCTCCGTCAGCCTATAGTGCAGCGGTTTCTTAAAAGCCGGCGTGTTAAGCATCTGCTGTCTGGACTTTATGAAAAGTGTCCAAGGCAGATACAGCAGGATGACCGCCCCTGCAATGAGGAAGACGGCTCCGCCTTGGTAGAAAAAACCGATTATCATTAGCGCACCCACGATTGTCCCTATCAGTCCCGAAGCACTGTTATATGTGTGGCGCAGCATATAATCATATAAAATGTTTGCCGTAATTCTGACATCGAATTCCAGTTCCATGGTTTCGTTACTCCTTGTTGCTTCTTTCTTTTTCTTTATTTCTTTCTCTGTCTGTTTCTTTTTCTGTCTGTTTCTTTCTCTGTCTGCTTCTTTCTCCGTCTGTTTTTTTCTGCCTGCTTCTTTTTCTGTCTGCTTCTTTCTCCGTCTGTTTCTTTTTCTGTCTTATTCTATTTTCTGATTCTTTGCTTTTTCTTTCTTCTTATGTATTTGGGTTTTATGTTCCTTTATTTTTTATGTTTCCATTTCTATGTTTCTTGGCTTATTTTAGTTTTCCATGCTTCATTTGTCGCTGGTTTTATGTTTATTTTTTATATTTCCTTATTTTTTGTTTCTGTTTCCCTAGTTTTTGTTTTACTGCCTTTTCGGAAAAATATTTCCGGTGCACGATTTTTACGTTCCTTCCCTTTCTTTGGTTTACCGCTTCTTAATATTATACTGAAATTCCATTAAAGTTCAAGTGTAAATGCTGTTCCTTGTGCAAAAAGAGATTGGGGCTTTCTTCCGGTGCTGGGTCAGAAGGACGCGCCGGAGGGCATTAAAAGGTGTTTTCTGTCTAACAATTTATGTGTAATTTGCCTCTAATGAAGAAGCCGGCTGCATTGAGTGGATTGCATGAAAAGATTTACAAAGGCAAGAAATGTTATAACATTTTGGACGGCAGGGATGTGTGTGTCTAAAAGTACTTTCCGTCGGATGTGTGTTGCAGTTTATGAAAGTTTAAGGGCATATATGCCAAAGGTATATATGCCCTTACCCAAATGATGGAAACCCAGTTATTCATGCCTCAATGCCTCAATAGGGCTGAGTTTCGCCGCTTTCCGTGCAGGATATATTCCGAAAAACAATCCCACTGCCGATGAGAACAAGGTCGCTCCTATAATAGTGGAAACCTGTGTCCTTGCCGTAATATTTGCAATGGAGCAGACTAGGTTGCCTCCTAAAATGCCGAGCACGATGCCTATTAAGCCGCCGAGCATGGTGATAATCGCTGCCTCTGCCAGAAACTGGAGGAGGATGGAGCCGGTTCTTGCGCCCAGCGACTTACGGATGCCGATTTCCCTGGTCCTTTCGGTCACGGATACTAACATAATATTCATGACGCCGATACCGCCTACCAGCAGGGATATGGCAGCTACAAAAGAGATGAACAGGGTCACAATGCCTAAAATACTGTCAAACTGTGTAGACATATCCGTAATGCTCTGTACCATGATTTGGCCTTCTCCCCGGGTGTCGTATTTATTTTCCAACAATGCTATGGTTTTCTGGGCCACTTCCGTACAGTATTCGGAAGAATCTGCAAATACCATGATATCATTGAATTCGCCCGTGTAATAATAGTACGCATCAGCCATGGCGGTATATGGCATTTCCACATAAATCCGTGTACTCGACGTGGTATTTACAAAGGTTCCCGCGCTGTCCTCACGGATTCCCACAATGGTCACATCATTGGAGATTCCGAAAATGGATAGTTCAAAACTCATGCCTACCACGTCAGTGGTTCCGAACAGACTGATGGCGTTGCTCTCGGTAATAACGCATACACGCTTGCTGCCTTCCACATCTTCCCGCGTAAAATACTTTCCTTTAATAATCGGGCCGCCGTTGCCGGAATAGTACTGCAGTCCTTCCGTACCGCCGATTGCCTGTGCCTCAAAATTCCCTTTTGGTCCGTTCGCCTGTCCCCAGCCGCCCAGCAGAGGAGTCACACCTTTGACATGCTCTACCCGTGTCTGAATCAGTTCAAAATCCTCCTCGCTGAACCGCATAGTCACATCATCCAGCGTAGTATCCAGATACAGTTCAATCAGTCCGCTTCCGATGCTTTCCAGTTCTTCGTTAATCTGTCCTCTGACACCGTTGCCGATTGCCATGACCATGATTACGGAAGCAATGCCGATGATAATGCCCAGCATGGTAAGAACGGAACGGCCTTTGTTGCTCTTAATGTTCATCAGGGCAATTTTTATATATTCCCAAATCTGTGCCATAAAAATACCCCCGTTACTGCTGCGGAACGGCCATAACTGCCATGCCCTCGGAAACGCCGCCGGTTACGTCCATCAGAATCTGGTCGCCTTCGTTCAGGCCTTCCGTGATTTCCACATCCACGGCGGAAGAAATGCCCGTCTGTACCGGTTTCTTCACTACTATTCCGTTTTCCACCGTATAGACAAAGCTGCCATCCATATCGGTATTCACTGCACTGAACGGTACCAGAAGAGCCCCCTCCGATTTTGACGTGCTGATGGAAACTTTGGCTTCCACGCCAAGGAATATATTTTCGTCCGGATTGATAATCTTGATGTCCGTATTCACTACGGCTGCGCCGCTGTTGTTTTTCGTTGCCATCTTGTCTATCTTTGCAACCTCGCCGTCATAGACAAAGCCTCCGATAGTCACTGTGGCTTTCTGTCCTATCTTTATTTTCTCCAGATCATATTTGGAAATGGTAATGGTGACTTTTACGTTGTCTGTGCTCTCCAGCTTAAACAGCTGTTCTCCTACGGCAGGTGTTTTCCCTTCCACCGCATTCATTTCCGTCACCACGCCGTTGAAATCAGCTACTATGCCGTTTCCGGCCGCTGTGATGGCATCCAGCGTTTCCTGAGAACTGATGTTTTCCATTTCTGTTCTGGCTTGCAGTTCTTCCTTGCCGCCGGCGTTGAGTTTCGTGCTTTCCGCAGAACTTTTCTGGGATTTCATTTCGGACTTGTACTCTTTGCAGTTATTCAGCATTTCGGTGTATTTCTTAATTTCCTCCTCCCATGCCCGGATATCCGCATTATTCGCCTGTTCATAGGCATTGATCTGCACAAGTTTCTGCAGGTTTTCATATTCATCGGAATCCGGCTGATCCGCCCAGTCAATCAGGGAAATCTGCAAAAGTGCGCCTTCATGGGCAAGCGCGGCTTTTTTATCGTCCACTTGTCTTTGCAGATCTTTGATATAATTGTCAATATCCGTAATCTGCCGCTCCAGTACCGCCAGATTTACATTGGCTTCGCTTAGGTCGCCAAGGCTTTCGTTGTTTTTCTGCATAGAGTCCTTATAACTGCCTTCATTCTGCTGCAGCTTCAGCTCTGCGGTTCTTTTTTCATTGGCAAAGTCTTTCTCGTCATATGTAAGGATAGCTTCTCCTTTGGAAGCGCTCTCGCCCACTGCCACATGAATTGTCCCGACCTGTATGCTGACCGGCGCAAAATAAGTTTTTACTTCATCGGACACTACGGAACCGCTTGTATTGATTGTCTGCTCTATATCCCCTTTTGTCACGGCCATGGTAGACACTACCGGTTTTGCGTTCGCCGCCGCTATATTGCTGTACACGATAAACAGTACCACCACTGCGGCTACCCCGCCAAAGATGCTCCTTCTGATAATTTTTTTCTTGCGGGCAGGTTCCATAGGCGTTTTGTTCTGTTTCCTTTCCGCCTTTGCCTTTTTCTTTTCTTCCTTTGCCCGGAGTTTTTCTTCTTTCTTCATTTCCTTCTGTTTCTGTAAATCCATGTCATTCATTGCCCTTCTCTCCTCTCATGCCGGATCTTTTTTCTCCGGCAGCTTTGTTTCTTTCATTCAGATTTTTTATTTTTTATTATTGCTTTATGTCATTGGCCGAATCATGCACAATCCTGCCGTCCATAATTTTTATGACGCGCTTGGCCTGTGCCGCAATTTCATTGTCGTGAGTAATCAGTATGACCGTTCTTCCTTCCTCATGCAAGTCCCTTAAAATCCCCATGATTTCTTTCGTGGAGCCGGAGTCCAGATTGCCGGTAGGTTCATCGGCCAAGATAATCGGCGGTGCCTGTGCAATGGCTCTTGCAATAGCTACCCTTTGCTGCTGTCCGCCGGACATTTCCGAAGGCTTATGTGTCTTGCGCTTTGCCAATCCCACTTTCTCCAAAGCTGTCTCCGAAAGCCTCATCCTTTCCCTTTTGGAAACTCCCCTATAGATCAGCGGCAATTCCACGTTTTCTATGGCAGTCAGGTTCGCAATCAGATTAAACCCCTGAAAAATAAACCCGATTTCCTTATTCCTGATGTCGGAAAGTTCATTGTCGCTCATATGGGACACGTCCTTGTCATGCAGCATATAAGTACCGCTGGTAGGCACATCCAAGCACCCCAGCATATTCATCAATGTAGATTTGCCGGAACCGGACTGTCCGATGATTGCCACGAATTCCTTTTCATCGATAGTCAAATCCACATGATCCAACGCTCTCACTTCGTTTTCTCCCGGATTATATACTTTGCACATATCCCGTATTTCCACCAATGCACTCATTTATTCTCCTCCTGCACTCCCTGCCCGCTGTCTTATTGTATTACTTTTCTAATACAATAATATCTTTTTCTGTTTTTGTCAAGCCTTGTCAAGATATTTTTCATACGCTTAAGTTAAGCAGCCGCCTGCTTATTCGGAAACAGCAGCGTGCCATGCACAAAAATGCTTACATGCAAGCCTGTCTGCGCAATTTTCTCACTGTTCCATTATATTGCATTTTCCTAACAATACGATGGGAATAACCTTAAAAAATTCTTAATTTTTCTTAAATAACGGCGCAAGAAATTTTCTTCTGATAATCATATAACGTTCAGGCAGATATTTTTTCTTCAAATCTTTTCCATTTTCTTTGAAAATTACATCCAGCCTTTGGATGCCCGTGTGCATAAACAGAAAAAAACCGTCTTTCAGACGGTTCTTTTCCTGTTCATTATAGTTATTTCCGTGGAAATCCCAAACTACGGCTTTATTGTTCAGCCACTTTCCTCACGGACGCCCGCCCGTAACTCTCTTTCAGAATCGGGCTTAATTTCTTATATACCAGCATTGTCACCAGCGACACACTGCCGCCCTTCAGAATATTCATCGGTGCAACGGCAAAAATCACCAATGTCGCCACACTATGAATGGCCGGATTTATGGCCGTGCCCATACCCACAATCACATCCAGCGGCATGCCGTAAAGCTGGGCAAATTTCGGCAGAAGATAAACGGCATTGAAAGCCGTGCCGAATACGGTCATGCATACCGTCCCGAGTGCGGAACCGGCAATCGCTGTTTTCTTTGTTTTCTTATTCAGATACAAAACAGATGCCGGCAGGACAAAGCTGCACCCAATGACAAAATTAGCCAAATCTCCCACAAAAGCGGTCGTCGTCCCCTTAAATGCAAGTTTCAGCAATATCTTGCAGAACTCAATCATCACGCCCGCTACCGGCCCGAATGCAAAGGCTCCGATCAGAACCGGAATTTCACTGAAATCCAGTTCATAAAAAGACGGTGCAAAGGGAACCGGAAATTCCAGCAGCATAAGCAGAAAGGCAATGGCGGAAAACACCCCGATCAGCGCTATTTTCCTTGTGGAAAGAATCCGTTCCGTATCACCGCTTTTTTTCTTTGCCACCTTCTCCGTCCCATATGCTGCTGCAAACATCAGCAAGACAATGCCGAGAAACTCCAATACAAAAATAAGATTTTCAGTTACCGACTGCATTAAACCATTCATTTCTTTTCCTCCTGGCTTCTGATTTTTTGAGGAAAATTCTTCTTGAAGAATGCAATGGAATCTCTTGCCTGCAAATTCTGCGCACCGCAAGCCGCTTAGTTCCGCATGTACATCCGCACAGACAAAAACCCCGAACATTTCTGTTCGGGGCAGACTCCTAATGTCACTGTCACAGCTTTTCTTTCCTTCTCTCATCCAGACTATACTGTCGGTTTTGGAATTGCACCAAATCAGCCGCTCCAAAGCCATCCGGCTTTTTCACGGGTCGCGGACTTTTACCGCCGGTAGGGAATGACGAATATATTCGTTTCACCCAACCCCGAAGAATTTTCTCAGTTATTTTGTTTCTCTTTTAAGATACAGCTACAGCAGCATTTTGTCAAGTGCGTTTTTTATCATCTTACGGAAATCAATGCCCGGTTTTATGCCTGCGCCGGTGCCTCGGCTGAGCGTATCGCAGCGGTCAATGACTTCCCTATGTTCCAACGGCTTCCCGGAGGGAATGGATCAGCCTGCTTCCATCCCTTAATCCTTCTTCCCAATTTTCATCGTCAGGGATATCCGTTTCTTTTCCGGCTCCACCCCAAGAACCTGGACTTCCACAATGTCGCCCACGCTGACCGCTTCCAAAGGGTGTTTTATAAAACGGTCGGTTATCTGGGAAATATGAACCAGTCCGTCCTGATGCACTCCGATATCCACAAATGCGCCGAAATCAATGACATTGCGCACCGTGCCTTTCAAAATCATGCCCGGCTTTAAATCTTTCATCTCCAGCACATCGTTGCGCAGAATCGGAGCCGGCATATCCTCCCGCGGATCCCTGGCCGGTTTCTCCAGTTCCTTTAAAATATCCGTCAGAGTGATTTCTCCCAAGCCCAGTTCTTCCGCCAGCTTCTTCTTATCTTTAATTTTCCTTTCCAGCAAAGCCGTGGCCTGTCCGCTTCTGCCATCCCCGGCCCCGTTTGCGTCCGATGCCCCGCGGCTGCCGGCCGTGGCTGCCCTGCCCGTGCCTTTTTGGGTTCTGCCGTTCTCTTCAGCGTCCTCCTGAACATATCCGCCCATGGCCGCCGCCAAGGCTTTTCCCATGACCGTATTCGTATTCCGGATTACCATCCTGCCCGGCTGCTGTTTGGCCGGCTTCTTGGAAGCCCCTTTCTCTTGGCCGGCGGTCGCTTTCTTCGCCGCGCCCCTCTCCGCAGCCGCTTTCTTCTGCATGCTGCGCACGTCTTCCATCGTAAGCCCCAGCCGTTCCAGCAGCTTTACCGTGGCCTCATATGATTCCGGATGGACGCTTGTGGCATCCAGCGGATTCTCCCCGTCCGGAATCCGCAGGAACCCTGCGCACTGCTCGAATGCTTTCGGCCCCAGCTTGGCCACCTTCAGCAGCTGCTTCCTGTTCGTGAAACGTCCGTTATTTTCCCTGTAATCCACAATATTCCTGGCAATCGTCTTTGTAATGCCGGAAATGTATTCCAGCAGGGAAGCCGATGCGGTATTCAGATCCACTCCTACTTTATTTACGCAGTCCTCCACTACGCCTCCCAAAGTATCCCCCAGTTTCTTCTGGTTCATGTCATGCTGATACTGGCCCACTCCGATGGACTTCGGATCGATTTTTACCAATTCCGCCAACGGATCCTGCAATCTCCTTGCTATGGAAGCCGCGCTTCTCTGCCCTACGTCAAAATTCGGAAATTCTTCCGTAGCCAGTTTGCTTGCCGAATATACGGAGGCTCCCGCTTCATTGACTATCACATACTGCACCGGCGTATCCAATTCCTTGATCAATTCCACAATCACCTGTTCGGACTCTCTGGAAGCGGTGCCGTTTCCTACCGATATGAGCGATATCCCATACTTCTTAATCAGTTTTTTCAGTTCCGCCTTTGCCTCCGTCACCTTATTCTGAGGTGCCGTAGGAAAAATGACCTTTGTGTCCAGCACCTTTCCCGTAGCGTCCACCACTGCCAGCTTACATCCGGTCCGGAACGCAGGATCCCACCCCAATACCACTTTTCCGGCAATCGGAGGCTGCATCAGCAGCTGCTCCAAATTCTTGCCGAAGACGGTAATTGCCCCGTCCTCCGCTTTCTCCGTCAGTTCGTTGCGGATATCCCTTTCAATGGCAGGGGCAATCAGGCGGTGATAGCTGTCGTCAATCACATCCCTCAGTACCGGCATGGTCACTTCATTGCCGGAAATAATGACTTTCTTTGCCAGGAACTGAAGAATACGCTCCTCCGGAGCCACGATTTTCACGGTCAGTATCTTCTCGTTTTCCCCCCGGTTCAATGCCAGAATACGGTGTCCTGCCGCCTTTTTCACCGGTTCTTCGTAATCATAATACATCTCGTATACGCTCTGGGTTTTTCCGTCCTTTGCCGTACTTGTGATTTTCCCTTCTTCCATGGTAATTGCCCGGATATACATGCGGTAGTCCGCCTCGTCGGAAATGCTTTCCGCAATAATATCCTTTGCGCCCTGTATGGCTTCCTGCACCGTCTTTACTTCTTTTTCCTCATTGATATATTTCGCCGCCTCTTCCTCCAGCGGGGTAACGGCTTCCTGCGCCAGAATCCACTGCGCCAGCCCTTCCAATCCTTTTTCCTTCGCCACGCTGGCCCTTGTTTTCCTTTTGGGACGGTAAGGGCGGTACAAATCTTCCACAACCACCAACGTCTCCGCCGAAAGAATTTTTTCCTTCAGCTCCTCTGTCAGCTTACCCTGCTCCTCTATGCTGCCAAGTACCTGTTCCTTCTTTTCCTCCAAATTGCGCAGATAAGTCAGCCTTTCATCCAGATTACGCAGCACCTCATCGTTCAGTGAACCTGTCACTTCCTTCCGGTATCTGGAAATAAAGGGAATCGTATTTCCTTCGTCAATTAATTTCACGGCAGCTTCTGCCTGCCATTTCTGTACGTTCAGTTCCTCGCTCAGTTTCAAAATAATATCCATACACTACTCCATTCTTATCCATTGGCAGCCCGATTGTCACGGGAGTTACTATAAGATTATAGCCGAACAATATACTTATTTTCAAGATTGTAATATTTTACAGAAGGTGATATAATAGATGTGTATATTTAGGAGGCAAGCCAATGGACACGAACTATAACGGCAGCAACAATTATGATAATGGCAATGGTTATAACAATGGCAATAGTTATAACAACGGCAACGGTTTTAACGATGGCAGCACTTTTTCCACCGCCGCAATGGTATTCGGAATCATCGCCGTAATAACGGGAATGATTTTTCCTGTTTACCTTCCTTCCGTCTTAGGCAGCCTTGCGATTCTGTTCGCATTGCTTTCCAAAGGAAGGGCAGCCAAATTATCCACAAAAGCGGTAGCCGGCATCGCCTGTGGCACCGTCGGCATCGCAATCCACGTTGCGGTATTCTGTCTCACAGCGGTTATGCTTCTTTCAGAGCCGGATTTAATGATCAATACCGCACAGATGTACGATGACATAATTAAACAGATGTACGGAATGCCTTCGGAAGATATTTTCGGCGAATCCATGGAAGATATGATGCGGGAAATGTTCCCATGAATGGAAGTTCACAGCCCCGCGGCAGTCTCCGGACAGGAACATAACCGACCGGATCATTGCCAACAGAAATCAAATACCCGCGGCAGACAATGGGCAGAATATATGCAGACAGCCACTTGTTCCGCTGCCAACGGGAATAAATGCTGCAGTGCCAGCGGAAAGGAGACAATTATGAGCGGCATCAGTCCAGTTAACCCGGCCGGAGGGGTATCCGGCATATCCGGCTTAGGCAGGTACAATTATTACAATTATAATTTATACCAAAATAAAGCAAATGTGGGGGACGGTATGGAAAGCGGCGGCGTTACCCGCAACCCGGGAGAATCCACCGTGAAGACAGCCGGAAAGAAATCTTCCCCGGCAGAGTGCGAGACATGCAGCAACCGCAAATATCAAGACGGTTCTGACGAAATGGTTTCTTTTAAGTCCGCAACCCATATTTCACCACAGTCCGCCGCTTCCGCGGTCCGCTCCCATGAGCAGGAGCACGTTTCCAATGCCTATAAAAAGGCGGCGCAGAAAAACGGCAAAGTAGTTTCAGCCAACGTGGCCATCCACACTGCCGTCTGCCCGGAATGCGGAAGAAGTTATGTGTCAGGTGGCACTACCACTACACAGATCAAATATTATAACGAAGACAATCCTTACCAAAAGAATCTGAAAGCGGCAGATTCCTTGAAATATACGGGAATGAATTTAGACATGGCAGTATAGTTTAAGAATTGTCGTTCAGAATGGAGTTTCTTATTATTATGAACAGTTTTAAATCCTCTGCCGAACTGAAAGGCATGGCAAAAGAACAGTTATTCGGCAACTATGGCAACGCCGTCGGAGCCACTGTGGTAACCGGGCTGATTATGATGGTTATGTTTTTCATCTTAGAAATTTTCAGCGCATTTACCATCGGCGGTTCCGTTTCCGTGCCGCAGCTTATTATTTATTTCCTGATAAGCTTTATTGTCAGCTTATTTAACGGGCTTTTAACTTCCGGCAAGGCATTTTTCTATCTGAAAATCACCTGCGGGCAGCCGGCAGCCATAAGCGATATTTTTTATGGCTTCAGAGTATATCCGGATAAGGCTCTTATCATCCAGTTTTTCCTCAGCCTGTTTACTTTTGTCTGCGAACTGCCGATGATCATATTTTATCTGCTGTATATATTCCACCCGGAAAACGTTGTTTACCTGTTGCTAATGTCCATATGTTCCGTGGCCGGATCCATAGCCACCATTATAGTAAGCTTAATATTTTCACAATCCTTTTACCTATTGCAGGATTTTCCGCAGTATTCGGCAAAGGAATTGCTGAACATGAGCCTGCAGATTATGAAGGGACATAAAGGACGGCTGTTTTATATAGTTGTCAGTTTCATTCCTTTATATATCCTCGGGACGTTTTCCTGCTGCATTGCATTTTTGTGGATCGTCCCATATACCAATACCATCATGGCAAATTTCTATATGGATTTAATGAGGGGACGCAGCGGACAGAATTAAAAATAAGCCGGGTAGGAAAAGAATTCCGTACTTTTCCTACCCGGTTTGTCATTACTGCTGTGGGACAAAATATATCACATCTGATTTCCTGCCCCGCCTACTGGCTGACCGCCGGTACTGAGCCATTTCAGATAAGCATTGATAAAACCATCCAGCCCTCCGTCCAGTACCGCATCGGTATTTCCTGATTCTTCCCCTGTCCGATGATCCTTTACCATAGTATATGGCTGCAGTACATAGGAACGGATTTGGTTTCCCCAGCCGATTTCCTTCACTTCCCCACGGATTCCCGACAATTTTTCCGCATTTTCCTCCTGCTTTAGCAAAAACAGCTTGGCTTTCAGCATCTGCATTGCCTTATCCTTATTTTGAAATTGGGAACGTTCATTCTGGCACTGCACCACAATCCCTGTGGGGAGATGAGTGATACGGATGGCGGAAGACGTCTTATTGATATGCTGTCCTCCTGCGCCGCTGCTTCGGTAAGTATCAATACGCAGATCATCGTCATTGATCTCAATGTCCATGTCTTCCTCTATGTCCGGCATGACATCCAGCGATACAAAAGAGGTCTGCCGCTTGCCCTGCGCATTGAAGGGTGAGATGCGTACCAAACGATGCACCCCTTTTTCCGATTTCAAATATCCGTATGCATTTTCCCCGTTCACCTGAAACGTCACGGATTTAATGCCGGCTTCGTCTCCGTCCAGATAATCCAGCACTTCTATGGCGAATCCCTTCCGTTCCGACCATCTTGTGTACATACGATAAAGCATGGAACACCAGTCACAGCTTTCTGTCCCGCCTGCACCCGCATTCAGCTTTAGGATGGCATTGTTTTTATCGTACTCGCCCGACAGCAAAGTGCGGATACGGACTGCCTCAAATGTCTCCGTAAAGGAATCCAGTTCGGCCCGTATCTCTGCCGCCATCTCCGGATCTTCCTCTTCATACCCCATCTCAATCAGTATTTCGATATCCTCATACTGCCTCCGCAGGCCATCCATAGTTTCCACGGTATCTTTCAGGTTCTTCAATTCCTTCATTTTTTTATTGGATATGTCCGGATCGTCCCAAAATCCAGGAGCCTCCATCTCACGCTCCAATTCTTCTATCCGCCTAGACTTATTTGCTAAGTCAAAGTGAATCCCTCACTTCCGCCAGCGGACTTTCATAGGTCTGCAATTCTGATTTCATCTGATCTAATTCTACCACTTAACGTCACCTACTTTCTGTTCATTTTCTGCAAAATTTAATCATACCCTTCCGCAGCACTGTTTATACTTCTTTCCGCTTCCGCATGGACACGGAGCATTGGGGTAAACCTTCACGTTTTCCCGTTTCACAGGGCCCTTGGGCAGGGAGTCATCCTTGTTTGTCCCTGTCACCTTGGCTACCTGCTCCCTTTCCACTTTCTGTTCGATGCGGACATGGAACAGCAGACGGACTGTTTCTTCCTTAATGTTCTGCGTCATTTCATCAAACATCTCGTAACCGCTCAGCTTATATTCCACCAACGGATCTCTCTGACCGTATGCCTGCAGACCGACACCCTGCCGCAGCTGATCCATATCGTCGATATGATCCATCCACTTCCGGTCAATCACCTTCAGGAGAATGACCCGTTCAATCTCCCGCATCGCTTCGGGATTAGGGAACTCCGTTTCCTTGCTTTCATATAATTTAACGGCTTCTTCTTTCAGCTGCTGCTTCAGGCTGTTTTTCTTGGGTTTCAATACCCTTCCGGTATTTACCGGCCGCAGCGGAATCGTAGGAAGGAGCAGCGTATTCAGTTCCGCAAAATCCCAGTCATCGATATCCACATCGTCTCCGATGCTGATGTCCACCGCATTTTCCGCAATATCGGTAACCATCTTGAAAATGGCATCCCGCATGCTCTCCCCGCTGAGCACCTTGCGTCTCTCTTCATATATGATTTCTCTCTGCTCGTTCATAACCTGGTCATATTCCAGCAGGTTCTTACGGATGCCAAAGTTATTATTCTCTATCTTCTTCTGCGCCGACTCAATCGCTTTTGTCAGTGACTTGTGCTCGATTTCCTGATTTTCCGGTATGCCAAGGGCATTGAACATGCCAATCAGCCTCTCTGAGCCAAACAGCCGCATCAGATCATCTTCCAAGGAAATATAGAACTTGGATTCTCCCGGATCTCCCTGCCGGCCCGAACGGCCGCGCAGCTGGTTATCGATACGCCTTGACTCATGGCGTTCCGTGCCGATGATTTTCAGCCCGCCCGCCGCCTTGGCTTCCTCGTCCAGCTTAATGTCGGTACCGCGCCCGGCCATGTTAGTGGCAATGGTAACGGCTCCGTGGATACCCGCATCGGCCACAATTTCCGCCTCCAGTTCATGGAACTTTGCGTTCAGCACCTTATGGGGAATCCCCTGCTTCGACAGCAGTTTGCTGACTTCCTCCGATGCCTCTATGGTTATCGTGCCCACCAAGACCGGCTGCCCCTTGGCATAGGCCTCCTTCACCGCCTCCACAATGGCATGGAGTTTTTCCTTTCTTGTCTTATATACGGCATCCTGCTGATCCTTGCGGACCACAGGCCTGTTGGTTGGAATCTCTATGACATCCATACCGTAAATATCACGGAACTCCTTCTCCTCCGTCAGCGCCGTACCTGTCATGCCGGCTTTCTTGTCAAATTTATTGAAAAAGTTCTGGAATGTAATTGTAGCCAGCGTCTTGCTCTCCCGCTTAACTTTTACATGCTCCTTCGCTTCAATGGCCTGATGCAGCCCGTCGGAATACCGCCGTCCCGGCATGATTCTGCCGGTGAACTCGTCCACAATAAGTACCTGCTCATCCTTCACCACATAATCCTGATCCCGGAACATAAGATTATGCGCCCGCAATGCCAAATTGATATTGTGCTGTATCTCCAAGTTTTCCGGATCCGCAAGGTTCTCTATCTGGAAGAAGCGTTCTACCTTGGCCACGCCTTCTGCCGTCAGGTTTACCACTTTGTCCTTCTCGTTTACAATAAAATCTCCCGTTTCTTCCCTTTCGACTCCCATAATGGCATCCATTTTGGTCATTTCCGCCATATCTTCCCCGCGTTTCAGCTGTCTGGCCAGCAAATCGCAGGCTTCGTACAGCCTTGTGGATTTACCGCTCTGACCGGAAATGATCAACGGCGTTCTGGCTTCATCAATGAGAACGGAGTCAACCTCATCGATAATCGCATAGTGTAAGTCCCGGAGCACAAGCTGCTCTTTATAAATAACCATATTGTCCCTCAGATAATCAAACCCGAGTTCATTGTTTGTCACATATGTGATATCGCATTTGTACTGCTCCCTGCGTTCTTCCGATTTCATGTCGTTCAGTACCACACCGACCTTCAGCCCCAGAAATTCATGTACCTGTCCCATCCACTCCGCATCACGCTTCGCCAGATAATCATTGACGGTGACAACATGTACCCCTTTTCCTTCTAAGGCGTTCAGATAAGCAGGCAATGTGGAAACCAGCGTCTTTCCTTCCCCGGTCTTCATCTCCGCGATACGCCCCTGATGGAGAATCATTCCTCCGATCAGCTGGACACGGTAATGCTCCATGTTCAATACCCTGCGTGCCGCTTCCCTTACGGTAGCAAACGCCTCCGGGAGAAGATCGTCCAATGTTTCCCCCTCCTGAAAACGTTTCTTATACTCTTTCGTTTTGTCTCTCAATTGCTCGTCGCTAAGAGCCTGCATGGAGGGCCGCAGCGCTTCTATCGCATCCACGGTTTTCTCGATTCTTTTCAGTTCCCTCTCACTATGAGTTCCAAAAACCTTACTCACAATATTCATAGTTAAACTCCTGTGTGATATGCCGTTGTATGCCTCCGGCACCGTTTTCATAGATATATCTAAAGCATATAGTGCCTATTGTAGCAGATTTATCCGATATATTCAACTATTGCTTCAAATCTTATATAAATTTTGGTAACGGTTCAGCCTGAATGTTGTGTTGAGAGGAGGACGCACGGGAGGGATTTTTTTGCGG
>CAJUIM010000062.1 GCA_910586275.1 uncultured Lachnospiraceae bacterium
AGGAGGTAGGATTAAAGACAAAATCCAGTTACAGAGAAATTCCGATTCCTGATTACGTCTTTGAGGCAATCTTAAAGGAACGTCGGGTGTATGAGAAAAACAGGAATCGCAGAAAGAGAGAATTTCAGGATCTGGACTATATCTGTTGTTCCACCCTTGGCAGGGCAAGGAGCAAAGGATTTCATTGCCAGTATTATAAGCGGCTTCTTTCAGAAAACGGCCTGCCGGATATTCGCTGGCATGATCTTCGCAGCACCTATTGTACGCTCCTGCTGAAGGAGGCATTCAATCCAAAGGCGGTATCAAAGCTCATGGGACATGCCAAAGAACTGATAACAATGGATGTTTATGCTGATAATAAAGGTATCATAGCAGACGGCGTACCGGAAATGGAAGAGTATATGAGAGAAGTATTACCGAACCTGGAAGAGGCGGAGATTTTAAAAAAGGAACTGCTGGATATCGTGCTGGATGTAACAGAATTTCTTCCGAACACAGGATGAAAAAGAACAAAAGTTCGATTTCATATCTATACAAATTTTATAGTTTGTGATATGATAAAAAAGTTCTTTCCGTACTGTTTAGTCCGTATGGAATTACAGAGGTACACTGAGTAGCAAAAAAGGCAAATTGTGAACAGAATTCGTCGTGGGCCTGTTTTGCGTTAGTTTGAGAAAATGCCACGACGAAAATAAAATGTTCCACGACGAATTTTTGTCCGAGAGACGTCTTTTTTTACTATGAAATCAGAGGTGAGCATTTGTGCAAAATGAACAAAAAATCTTCAAACTTCACTCGGAATACGCCCCTACCGGGGACCAGCCGCAGGCCATAAAAGACCTGGTCAAAGGGTTTCAGGAAGGCAATCAATTCCAGACTTTACTGGGGGTTACGGGTTCCGGCAAGACCTTTACCATGGCCAACGTGATCGCACAGCTTAACAAGCCGACTTTGGTAATAGCGCACAATAAGACATTAGCGGCACAGCTCTATGGTGAGTTCAAAGAGTATTTTCCGAGTAACGCAGTGGAATATTTTGTCTCCTATTGTGGACTATGACAGGAAGCTGCATCTTAGGGTAGAGGCGTATACCGATGGGCAGGAAGCTACTTTCCTGATTGCAGATGACGGGCCGGGCATGGAACCGTGGATGGTGGAGGACATCAACTGCGGGAATTTTGTGCGGAGGAAGGACGGCAGAGTTCATGTGGGAATTGAAAATTCTTACCGCAGGCTGAAATATTTTTACGGGGAAAAGGGCAGCCTGACCGTAGAATCGGAACTGGGGCAGGGGACTTGCTTTTCCGTCATTATCCCTATCCATTGACGGTGTCCCACGCTGAGGATTTTTGACCTGTGCAATCGGGAAAGCAGGCAAGTGATTGGTGTAGTTATTTGCGCAACGATGTACTAGGCACCGGGAGGCGAGGCACACTGCGGAAGGCTGGGAAACGGATTTTTAAGCGCAGCCCATGGAGGATATATATGAATTTGCTGATTGTTGATGATGAGATTGTGGCTGTAAAGGGGATGATGGAGGGGATTGACTGGAAAGAATGCGGCGTGGACGGGAGCATCTGGACGGCTTATAATGCGGAGCGGGCTATCCGGGTGCTGAATACGCAGCAGGTGGACCTGATGCTCTGCGATATCGAAATGCCCGGAGCCAGCGGATTGGATTTGCTGTGGGCAGTGCGGAAGGCCGATGGGGATATGGCCTGTATTTTTCTCACCTGCCATGCCAGTTTTGCTTATGCGCAGGAGGCAATCTCCCTTGGGTGCATGGATTATATTTTAAAGCCTGCGCCGTATGAACTGATTGCGGAGAAGGTGCAGAAGGTATGTATGGATCTGCAGAAGAAGAAGCGGGCGCAGATGCAGGAGAAATATTTTTCCGGGCAGCCTGAGGAACCGGACGGGGAGTCCGGAAGAAACGGTAAAAGCCCGAAGGACCTTACGCGTCAGGTGGAGGAGTATATCCAAAAACATCTGCGGGAGAGCGAACTGATGGTGAGCGATATTGCGGATTCTATGTATCTGAACAAGGATTACTTAAACCGGGTCTTTAAAAAGGAGCGGGGAATTTCCATCAGCCAATATCTTATTCAGGAGAGAATGAAATTGGCTGCGGTGCTTCTGGAAGACGGGAAGAGCAATGTAAATACCGTGGCGGAACAGGTAGGATATCATAATTATCCTTATTTTGCCTCTTCTTTCAAACGCTATTATCACTGTACGCCGTCCCAGTACCAGAAGGAGCATGGGCGGTGTAATTGAGGAGAAGCAGTATGGGGCGGCACTAATGGCTGACGGTTTTGAGGCAGGGAGCATCCGGAAGTACGGTTTTGCATTTTAGGGGAAAAAGTGCCTGACTGGCTGATTAGGCCGGTTGGGCGGAAGTTATAGAAAAACGACTTAATATCGGAATTTTATTCTAATGTACGAGAATTGTTCCGAAATAAAGTCGTTTTTTTGATGCCACAAGGTCGGGTCTGCAAATATTATTTTAGATGGAGTTTGGTATACTTGTGGTGATATTTTTTTATTGCCCTGGGCAGCCGGTCGAGAGGCTGCTTAAAACAAGCAATTGGTTGATTTAGACAGTATATTTTAAGGGAAAAGGATGAAAGGAAAAGAGAATGAAGAAGAGGGAAAGGACTTACAGCGGCACAAAAAACAATGAGATGTCGGAACGGGAAATCAGGAACCGGCAGATAGCCCGGCAAGCGGCGGCAGAGGGGATTGTCCTTCTGAAAAACGACGGATTGCTGCCTATGGGGAAAGGCAGCAAAGCGGCTTTGTTCGGAGGGGCAGCGGTGGCTACCGTGAAGGGAGGCACCGGTTCCGGTGATGTGAACGAACGTGAGACGGTAAGCATTTATCAAGGCTTCGTGGATGCCGGGATAGAACTGACAGACAGGGAGTGGCTGGATAGCTTCCGGGAAATATATCGGAAAGCGAGGAAGGAATGGCGGGATGATATTCTGGAAAAATTGGAGGAAAGCAAGGGAAGCAGGCTTTTGGATATTTATTCGGCCAATGTTTTCCATATGCCCGCCGGCCTGCCGGTGAAAAAGGAGGATTTTGAAGGGGCGGACATTGTTTTTTATGTGATAGGCAGAACCGCGGGGGAAGCGGCAGACCGTTTTGCTCAGGCCGGGGATTACTATCTGACGGAGCGGGAAAAAGAGGAACTGGCCGATCTGTCCGCACATTGTGACAACTTGGCCGTAATTGTGAATGCAGGCGGACCGATTGACTTGGAATATATTCTCGGGCTGCCCAATATGAAGGTGCTGCTCAGTATCGTGCAGCCCGGCATGGAGGGAGGGCATGCTTTGGCCGACTTAGTGACCGGAACCGTGACGCCCAGCGGCAAACTGACGGATACATGGGCTTTGACCTACCATGATTATCCAAATGCGGATACGTTCAGCCATCAGAACGGTAATGTGGAGAAAGAATATTATACGGAAGGTATTTATGTGGGGTACCGGTATTTTGAACGTTTTGGGAAGGAAGCGGCATATCCTTTCGGTTACGGGCTGTCTTATACGGAGTTTTCCATAGAACCGGCGGCAGAGGAGAGGATTGTGTTCGGGGAAGGCGGCATACCGGACCGGATTGCGGTGAAACTGTCGGTAACCAATACAGGGAGCCTTTATGCAGGCAAGGAGGTAGTGCAGATCTATGCATCCTGCCCGCAGGGCAGGATGGAGAAGGAGTATCGGAGGCTCTGCGGATTTGCCAAGACAGGATTGCTGCAGCCCGGACAGAGAGAGGAAGTGACGGTTACATTTGACAGCAAAACGCTTGCATCTTATGATGAGAAGCATTCTGCCTGGATAGCGGAGAAAGGCTGGTACGGCATTTGGGCCGGAAATTCATCCAGGGACGTTGCCTTGGTGGCGGTGCTGGAAGCCGGGGAAGATACGGTGATTGAACAGGTACAGCCAATCTGTCCGTGCCGGGAGGAAATAGCCCAATTATCCTGCCCGGAGGAACTGCGTTTACAGAAAGAGAAAGAATGGCATTGCCTGGCAAGGGAGGGGCATATCCCGGTGATTGCTTTTGCTCCTGCAGCGCAGAACATGCCGGCATATGCCGGGAACCCTTTTGCACAGGAGGCCGGGGAACTGGCACGGCGGCTGACGGACGAAGAGTTGACTGCCATAGTCATCGGAGAGGTCAGCAAAGGGCAGGGACAGGCATTGGGAGCCGCGGGCATTATGGTACCGGGAGCCGCAGGGGAGACAAGCAGTGCATTGGAAGAAAAATACGGCGTGCCGGGAGTATCTATGGCAGACGGGCCGGCAGGACTGCGCCTGATGAAATCTTATGAAGTCAGCACGGAGACAGGAGAGGTTTACAGCGAAGGAATATTGGGGGCTTTGGAGGGCGGTTTATTCTCTTCCGGAGGCCGGCATAAAGGAACGGACATTTATTACCAATATTGCACCGCAATTCCGGTGGGCACCTTGCTGGCGCAAAGCTTCAATACGGAACTTATGGAAACGGTGGGGCGTGCCGTTGCGGAGGAAATGCAGGAATTCCATGTATCATGGTGGCTTGCGCCGGGCATGAATATCCATAGGAACCCGCTGTGCGGCCGTAATTTTGAGTATTATTCCGAAGATCCAACGGTAAGCGGGCAGATGGCGGCAGCCATTACCCGAGGTGTGCAGAGCCTGCCCGGCGTGGGAACGACCATTAAACATTTTGCCTGCAACAATCAGGAGGACAACCGTATGGGTTCCGACAGCATTGTATCGGAGAGGGCGCTTCGGGAGATTTATCTGCGCGGTTTCGAGATTGCCGTGCGGACAGCCCAACCGATGGCGATCATGACTTCCTATAATTTGGTGAACGGCATTCATGCGGCCAACAACAAGGGCTTATGTACTCAGGCAGCGAGAAAGGAATGGGGGTTCAGGGGCATTATCATGACGGACTGGACGACTACCGAGGCAAGGGGCGGCAGCGAATCTTGGAGATGCCCGTGGGCCGGCAATGACCTGATTATGCCCGGCAGTCTCCATGACAGCGGGAATATTCTGCAGGCATTGGAGCAAGGGGTGCTGGACAGGGCGGACTTGGAAGCCTGTGCGGCCAGAATGCTTACGGTAATTTTTCAGACCTCGGCATATGAGGATGCAGTGCCTTATGGGAAGCAGTTTGGGTTTGGGGATTGTGCCGGCGTTTTATAAAGTTCTGACAGGCAAGTCGGAAAAGTGAAAGCAGAGGTCGGAATTTTAAAGGAAGCAAGGTCGGAAAAGTGAAACGAGAGGTCGGCTTCCGGCGTTGTCCGGCGGTATGTCATCCGCTATAATCGGATCATAGAGTACGGATACGTTTCTATTTGGCGAACGAAAAACGGAAAAGCTGCATTCGTCCGGACAGAGCCGGAAGGGATTTAAGTTCCGGGCATCGGCCGGAAATACCTTTGGGGAGAGGGGCTTTGGGAAGGATGCAGTACCGGAATGGAGGAAAGAGAATGAAAAAAAGAGTGTTGGCAACATTATTGGCCGGTTTCTTATGTGTAAGCGCATTGGCAGGCTGCGGAGGAGGTTCCGCGCCGGCGGAGGGTTCGGCCAAAACAGGAGGCACGGACAGTACGGAAGAGGGCGGCAGCGCCACGGCGGAGGGGGAAATTTATGAAGTGGTAATTCAGTTCCCCACTTTGGGCGATACCCCTCAGGATCTGCCTTTGGTAGAGGAAGCGCTGAATAAAATCACGGAGCCGGAGATTGGCGTGCATGTGACTTTTTATCCCAGCAGTGCGTTTGAACTGAACAATACGACGACCATGATGGTTTCCTCCGGCGAGAAGCTGGATCTGGCAATGTGCATGTTTGAAGGCGGCGCACAGAGTTATGTAAATAAAGGCATGCTGATCGAACTGGACGATTTGGTGGAGCAATACGGACAGGATATTCTGGAAGCAGAGGGTACGGCAATGGCCGGCGGCTATTACAACGGTACGCTGTATACCATCCCTACGGAAGAGAAGATGGGGCGCGTAAAAGCTTTTGAATGCCGCAAGGATCTGCTGGATAAATATAACATTGCATATGATGAGGAAAAAGTGTATACCCTTGAGGAACTGACGGAAATTTTTGAGATCATCAAGACGGGCGAAGGTGAGAAATTTTATTGTATAGCTGCCAATGCCAACGAGGATGCGCCCTATACTTATTTTGCGGAAGCCGATTTGCTTGGTTCCGATTATGGAAGCGGTGTGCTGATGAATTACGGAAAGGGCACGAATGAAGTAGTGAATTATTTTGAAAGCGATGAGTTTGCGGAATATTGTGACGTCATGAGGACTTGGTTTGAGAAGGGATATTTCTCTTCCGACTGCAATACGACCACGGATTCTTCCTTGGTACAGTTACAGTCCGGCAATTATTTCGGCATGTTCAGCAATGCGGAACCGGATATGGTAGTTTCCCATAGTGCGACTATGCAGGCATATGCACAGACGGATGTGGTAGCCCTGCGCACCACTATGCCGGCTTCCCGTTCTCAGGACTATCAGGTGACTCAGTGGATGATTCCGATTACCTGCGATAACCCGGAGAAAACCATGCAGTTCCTAAACATGCTGTACGGAAGGAAGGACGTAATAAATCTGATTTATTGGGGAATTGAAGGAACTCATTATCTGCGCACGGAGGGCACGGAGAACGTAGTGGAATTTCCCGAAGGGATTGACCGTTCCAACACACCTTATGCGGCCATTCTGAATGTATGGGGGGATAAGCTGAAAGATTATGTGATGGCTCCCAACGATGACGGCTATGTGGCAATGATGCAGGAGTTTAATAACAGCATTTCTCAGGAATATACTTCGGATGCTCTCGGATATTGCTTTAACAGCGACCCGGTGAAGGCACAGTTTGCGGCGGTGAATGACGTGGTGACCCAATATGCCAAGTCTACCCTTGGTTACGGAGTGGTGGATCCTGGCCCGCAGCTGGAAGAATTCCGTTCCGCACTGAAAGCGGCCGGCATCGACGATATCATAGCGGAGAATCAGAAGCAGTATGATGTATGGAAAGAGGCACAGGCGGCACAGTAATGCATATGCCGCCGGCAGGAATACATGGTGCAGAGCCTGCGGGAGCGCGGCGTCCGCAGGCTTGGTACGCCTAACAGCCGTGCAGAAACGAGGGTGAAACATGGCACGAACGAAAAAGAAGTTCCGTTGGAGGGATTTTCTTCCCTATTATCTCCTGGCATTGCCGGGAATCATCTATATGATCTGCAACAACTATCTTCCCATGTTCGGCATTGTCATTGCTTTTAAAAACTTGAATTTCCGGAAGGGAATCATGGGAAGCGACTGGTGCGGGTTTGACAATTTTAAATTTCTGTTTGCATCGAAAGATGCTTGGGCAATTACGAGAAATACCATACTATATAATGTGGCATTTATCATACTGACAACCCTGATTGCCATAGCCGTGGCAATATTGATCAATGAAATCAAAAGCAGAACGGCCAGTAAGCTGTACCAGAGCCTGATCCTTTTGCCTTATCTGATGAGCTGGGTTATTGTCAGCTATCTGGCTTATGCCATGCTTTCCGGCGAGACAGGCATGATAAACAACGGTATTTTTAAGGCATTGGGAATGAAGTCCGTTTCCTGGTACAACGAACCGAAATACTGGCCGTTTATTTTGACTTTTGTTCATTTATGGAAAACCGTTGGTTATGCCATGATCATTTATTACAGCAGCATCGTAGGCATAAGTCAGGATTATTTTGAAGCGGCCACACTGGATGGGGCATCCAAATGGCAGCAGATTAAATACATAACCCTGCCGCTTTTAAAACCTACCATGATTACTATGCTGGTGCTTCAGGTAGGCCGCATTTTCTATTCGGACTTCGGGCTGTTCTATCAGATTCCGATGAACAGCGGCACGCTTTACAGTGTAACAAGGACAATCGACGTATATGTATATAATGCATTGATGAAGAGCAGTGATTTCGGTATGTCCAGCGCGGCAAGCGTATATCAGTCCATAGTCGGCTTTGTATTGATTATTGCGGTCAATGCGCTGCTTCGTAAGACAAGCAAAGAAAATGCATTATTTTAGAGGGAGGGAGCAGAATGAGAGACAAAACGATAAGAGAAAGTACTGTGTGGCAGATTGCCGCACATGCAATTATGATTTCCGGCTCTTTGCTGGCACTGCTTCCTTTTATCCTTCTGGTGATTGCCTCTTTTACGGATAACCAGACGGCATTGGTGAACGGATATTCTTTCTTTCCGGCGAAGTGGAGCCTGGAGGCATATGAATATATTGCAAGGGAATGGGTCACGGTAGGCCGGGCTTATCTGATGACAATCGTTGTTACCGTGGTAGGTACGGTTCTCAGTCTGGTGCTTACCAGCACATTTGCCTTTGCAGTCAGCAACGACAGGCTGCCGGGCCATAAACTGCTGATGTTCCTAAGTATTTTTACTATGCTGTTCAACGGCGGCATTGTGGCCAGTTATTATGTATATTCCAATATCTTTCATATAAAAGATACTATATTTGCTTTGATTGTCCCCAATCTGCTGATGACTCCTTTCAATGTAGTGCTGGTGAAAAATTATTATAAGAACAGCATCAGCCCAAGCATACTGGAGGCTGCGAGGATTGACGGCGCGTCGGTGTTTCAGGTGTTCCATAAGATTGTCATTCCGCTGTCGGTGCCTATTCTGGCTACCATCGGCCTGATGACGGCCATTGCCTACTGGAACGACTGGACCAACGGTTTATATTATCTGACGGAAAGGAACGGCGTGAAACTGTATACCATTCAGCTGGTATTAAATAAGATTAACGAAAACATTAATTTCCTGGCAAATAATTCGGAACTGGCGGCGAAAGCGGCTTCCCTGCCGTCCACGACGATGCGGATGGCGATTGCCGTAGTGGGCGTGCTGCCGATTATGATTGCCTACCCGTTCTTCCAGAAATATTTTGTGAAAGGCATTACGTTAGGCGGGGTAAAGGAATAACCAAAAGGCAGGAGCAGCGGGCAAGAAAAGCGGAAGGAACAGAGGAAGGAATAAGCCGGAAAGAGTAGGCAGGAGAGAAGAAAGGGGAAGGGTAAGCAGGGAGAGCAGACGGAAGAGAAGAAAGTGGAAGCGCGAGCAGGAAAGGCAAGCGGAAGAGAAGAGAGGGGAAGCACGAGCAGGAAAGGCAAGCGGAGGAGAAGAAAGGGGAAGGGCAAGCAGAAAAAACAGGTGGAAGGGAAGAAGGGGAGGGGTCGGCAAGAAAAGCGGGCGGAAGAGCAGACGGAAAAGTGCAGAAAATAGTGGAAGTGGGGAAGGAAAAATGAGAAAATATAAGGGAAAAGAACAAAATGTGAAACAGAGCGTGCCTTAAAATTTATTTTTCAGTCTGCCGTGGCAGTCCGCTTCTTTCTCCGTGCCTTGTTTGGAGCCGGACTTCAGAAGAAATCAATTCATGCGGAAAGGCAGAAAGGTTCTTCCGGCAGAAGATATTTTATGGGATCGCTCCGGGAAGGGAGAAAGTATGAAATATTCATTTGAACAGAAAAAATTAAGTGAGCATGTCACACAGATTACGGAGGCAAGCGGCGTATCGGCGTTCCTTGTGACGGGAACGCAGCGTGCGGCGCTGCTGGATACCTGCAGCGGGCTGAAAGGGCTGAAGGAAACGGTTGGCGCATTGACTTCGCTTCCTCTGGATGTCATCCTGACGCATGGCCATGGAGACCATGCGGGGAGTGCGGCAGATTTTGAGAACGTATATATGCATCCCGCAGACCGGGAACTGCGAAAGCAGCATAACCTCACTATGCGGATGGACTATGTGCAGACGATGCTTGGGCCGGAGGCGGAATTGTCCGAAGAGGATTTTGTGCCGGATGCCGAAGGGGTTTTTGCAGAACTTACGGATGGGCAGGTTTTTGATTTGGGCGGCATACGGCTGGAAATTATTCATGTGCCGGGTCATACAAAGGGAAGCTGCTGCGTGCTGCTGCAGGAGGAGTCGGCCATTCTGTTCGGGGATGCCTGCAATGTGAATACGTTGGTAATGGATGAAAACAGCACTGATATCAGCGGCTACCGCAGAAGCCTGGAATATTTAAAGACTTTCGGCGGCCGGTATGGGACGGTATATTATTCCCATGGGCCGGCGGTAGGGCCAAGAGAATGCTTGGAGGATAATATTGAACTGTGCGGACGGATACTGGCGGGGACGGATGATGCCATTCCCTGCGAGTTTTTCGGGCGGAAAGCAATCAGGGCCGCAGCAATCAGCCCGGATTTCAGACGTGTGGACGGAAAGTTCGGCAATATTGTTTATAGTGAACTGACGAGAAAGTGATGCGGTTTCTTTCCTCACGCTCTAGAGCGTGTCTGAAAATTCAGGCAAGTCCTTGGGGGAAATATAAGCCGGGCCGGAAATGAAAGTTCCGCTCTGCCTGCTTTGTGCGATTGCCGCGTTAAAATTTCCGGTGGGTGCATCCAATGGCCGTGGAAATTTTGCCGCGTACCGGCGCAAATCATGCAAAGCGGAATTTTGGTTTCTGTCATGGGATATGGTGCAAACAGATAAATGACACTTATGTCAAAAAGAAGTGTTTTCAGAGAGAAAAGCAGAAAGGAAGGAATCTTATGTTATTAAAAGAACGTATGAATCAGCTGCTGAAGGGAGAAGGGGAGAATTATATTTTCCCTTTTTTTTGGCAGCATGGTGAGGAAGAAAGCGTTCTGCGGGAGTATATGCAGAAAATACAGGAGGCCAATATCGGGGCGGTCTGCGTGGAAAGCCGTCCGCATCCGGAGTTTGCACAGGAGGGCTGGTGGAATGACATGGATGTCATTTTAGACGAGGCGGGAAAGCGGAAGATGAAAGTATGGATATTGGACGATAAGCATTTTCCTACCGGCTATGCGGTTGGCGCCATGGAGAAGGCGGATAAGGAACTGTGTCATCAATATCTGGACTATAATGAATTAGAGACGTGGGGGCCTAGGCCTCAGATGGAGATACGGCCTGAGGAGTATGCAAAACCGCAGCCGCAGCCGCCTTGGCTGCCTCCTATGCCGGGGGAGCCGAAGCGGAAGCATGGGGATGACAGGCTGCTTCGTGTGCTTGCCTGCCCGGTGGGGGAAAAGGGGAGAATCGGAGAGCCTTTGGATTTGACCGAGTTAGTTAGGGAAGACGGAAGACTGTTCTGGGACGTGCCCTCCGGTTTTTGGAAGATTTATGTGATTTATCTGACCTATGATGCCAGAGGCAGGAATGATTACATAAATTTTCTGGATGAGAGATCCTGCCGTCTATTGATTGATGCGGTCTATGAGCCTCATTATGAGCATTATAAGGAATTGTTCGGGACGGTAATTGCGGGATTTTTCAGTGATGAGCCGCCGATTGGGAATACTCCGGGGTATACCAGAGGGGACTTAATCGGCAATCCGCAGATGTCACTGCCTTGGTCGGGGGCAATGCAGGGCGCAATGGAGAGAGAATACGGGAAAGGCTGGGAAGCGGAACTGGCATATTTATGGAAAGACGGAAGCGACGGGCATCGGACCGCAAAAATACGCACCGCTTATATGAATGCGGTCAGCAAACTGGTTTCCCAATGTTTTTCCGGGCAGCTGGGACGGTGGTGTGAGGATCATGGGGTGGAATATATCGGGCATATGCTGGAGGACTGTGATTCCAGTGCCAATCTGGGCCCCAGCATGGGACACTTTTTCCGAGGGCTGTCCGGGCAGCATATGGCCGGCATTGACAATATCGGCGGACAGGTGCTGCCGGGCGGGCAGGACGTGAATCGGCACGAGCCGGATCTGTGCCAGGACAGTGCCGGATTTTACCATTATATGCTGGGAAGGATGGGGGCTTCCATGGCGGCCATTGACCCGAAGAAGGCGGGACGCTGCATGTGTGAGAATTTCGGCGCATATGGCTGGCGTGCCGGCGTGGGACTGGAAAAGTATCTGACCGATCATTTTCTCGCAAGAGGGGTAAACCGTTTCGTGCCCCATGCATTTTCGCCAAAGGCATTCCCGGATCCGGACTGTCCTCCGCATTTTTATGCCCACGGGGAAAATCCCCAGTATCGGGCATTCGGGGAACTGATGGGGTATACCAACCGTATCTGCCATCTGATTGACGGCGGTTTGCAGCATGCGCCGGTGGCGGTTCTTTATCATGGGGAAAGTCAGTGGGGAGGCGCATATGAAAGCAATATACTGACTTGCCGTGTGCTTACCCGGAATCAGATTAACTTTCTGATTATTCCGGCGGATGTGCTGGAAGACGGGGAAGAAAGCCATACGGTTTTTATGGAAAAAGAAAAGATATTGCGGGTCAACGGCGTGGAATGCCTGGCATTGGTGATTTCCGGCTGTGATTATCTGCCAAAGGCGGCTGCCGAATTTGCAGTCAGGGCACATAACGCGGGTTTTCCGGTTATTTTCACAGACAGGCTGCCGGAGGGAATATCCGATACGGATGCCGGAACAAGCATGGGGCTGATCCGGGAACTGCAGTCCTGTCCGGTAACGGCGGCGGAATGCTTGGCGGAAGAATTTGCGGATTCCCGCTATCGTACGGTGCAGACGGAGCAGGAACTGCCTGATCTGACGGCTTACCGTTATCGGAATGGCGGGGATGTTTATCTGCTGCTGAACGAGGATGTTTCCCAAAGGGTGGATCAGTGGATTGCTTTGCCCGGGCTGGAGCCAGGGCAAAGCATACAAGTTTATGATGCCTGGAGGAATAGGCTGGTGCCTGCAAAAGTGCGCCGCACCGGGAATGAAACTGCGGTCCGGATTGCGCTGGAGCCGTTGGAGATGACAGTGCTGTATTGCGGAAAAGCGGATGAGACGGAAACCGGAGAGGACGGCGGCAGACAGGGACGGCGGACAGAGCAGAACACGCCTTATGAGTCGGCGGCACTGCATGGATCGGCGATATTATACGACCCGGAGGCTTTGCGGGAGCCGTCAGAGGAGCTGCTGCTGGAAGGACTTAAAGTGGTAAGGTGCGAGGCCAAGGATTATCCGGATTTTCAAGGGGAAGAGGAGGCCGACCTTGCTCATGGGATGGCGCGGATGCACCCTCAATTTTCCGGTTTTTACCGTTACCAAACTGTGGTTTCTTTGGAAGGACGGAAGACGGCGGAACTGGAACTGGAGGAGGTCTTTGATTCGGCCGAAGTCATTGTCAACGGGCGGTCGGCCGGGATACGGGTAGCCAAGCCTTATCGGTTTGATATAACGGAATTTCTGCAGGACGGGAAAAATGACATTTGCATTGAGGTGGCTACGACACTGGAGCGGAAAGCGGCCGCCATGGGAATCACAGACGGAGGAATGGGGAAACCGACACCACTGTCACCTACAGGGATTGTGGGAAATGTGGTACTGAAAAGATTTGACTGAGAGTCCCTTGCGGCAGAAGAGCGGAGAAGGAGGTTTTTGCATTGGAAGGATGTATGACGGAAACGAAAAGCGGAATGGTAAGAGGTTATATAAGAGACGGAATCCGGGAATATCTGGGGATTCCTTATGCGAAGCCGCCGGTGGGGGAACTGCGGCTGAAAAGGGCGGTTCCTTATGTATGGGACGGGATTTATGATGCGGCAGGGTATGGGGAGCCTTCCGTGCAGTATGAAAACGGGGAACTGTTGGGGAGCGAAGACTGCCTGACGCTGAATATCCGTACGCCGCTGACAGGGGAAAAGCTGCCGGTATTGGTTTATATCCATGGGGGCGGTTTCAATACCGGGTCGGCAAGCCTGCCTCTTTATGACGGCAAGGCTTTTGTCCGGCAAGGGATTGTTTATGTGTCCATTCAGTACCGTCTGAATGTATGGGGATTTTATGATTTTACCGTTTATCCTGCCGGGAAGGATTTTGACAGCAATTGCGGGTTGTCCGATCAGATTCTTGCAATGCGTTGGATACATGAAAATATACAGGCTTTCGGGGGCGACCCGAACCGCGTGACGATTGCCGGGGAATCGGCGGGAGGCACTTCCATGCTGAATATGATAGGGGCGCCGGGGGCAAAGGGAACGTTCCGGCAGGCTATCATTTCCAGCGCGGTGCCCAATGCTTATTTTACTCATGCGCAGAGTAAGGAAGACACGGATTTGTTTCTGGAAGGGATGGGCTGGGAGGAAAAAGATGTGGCGAAGCTGAAAACGGTGGATGCCTATGCCGTGCAGAAAGGGAATGCCTATATGTCTGACAGGCATCAGTATAAAAATCCGGGCTATTTCCTGCAATCCCCGGTTTTGGACGACTTGCTGCCGCAGAGACCGTTGGATGCCATTAGGGAAGGCGCGGCGGCAGGCATAAAAATCATGATTGGGACGAACCGTCATGAAGGCTCTATGTTTGTCCGCCCGGAAAAAACGGTTTTCCCCAATTCTTGGGAAATGATAGAGGAGATGTTCCAAAAAAACGGGCATGAAAATGCGTTTGCGGCGGTTCGGGACTATTATGAGCCGCAAAACGGCAGGAAGGTAAACGGGATAGGGCTGGGATTTATTGATTTTGCCACCGACTATGCTTTTCAGGTTCCGGCAGTGAAACTGGCTAGGGCACAGAAGAAATACGGAGACGTGTGGATGTACCGTTTTGACTTTGCCAGTGATTTTATGACGGAAATCGGGCTTTTGGCAGGGCATGCCATGGAGCTGCCCTATGTATTTCAGAAAAAAGATTTCGGATGGATGGCGGAAGAGCAGAAAAGGCCGCAGAAGGATGTAGTCAATGCACTGGCAGATAAGATGCATGCCTCTTGGGCAGAGTTTGTGAAAAACGGGGATCCTATGCAAGGGAAATGGCCTCAGTATGAGGATCGTGACGGCATAGGGAAAGTCTGTATCTATGATGCCGAAACGCATATAGAGGATTTGGACCGCCGGGAACTGATGAAGCTGTGGGGAGATATGAAATTTTACGGCGGGGGCTGAAAACAGCAGCATAAAAACAAAAGGCAGGCCGAAAAGCAAGAAAGCAAAAAAAGGGGTATAGAGAAAAGCAAGAAAGCAGAAAAAGGAAAAACCGAAATGGAAGAGAAAGTAATAAAAAGACAGGAAACAAAAAGACAGGAAGCAGAAAGCCAAAAGAATATTTTTCCGGAAACCCGCTGGATATGGATACCGGACCAAGAGGAAAAAGTAAGGGATAAGCCGTCTCTTATCTATTTCAGGAAGCAATTTCATGCAGACAGGCTTCCGGAAGAATACATCATTAAAATTTCGGCGGATACCCGTTACAAGCTATATGTAAACGGAGAGTTCCTGCAGTTTGGGCCGGCAAGGGGAGACGATAAAGTATGGTATTACGATGAAGTGAACCTTGCCCCCGCCTTACGGGAGGGGGAGAATGTGCTGGCGGTGGAAGTACTGCGTTATCCGCTGGCTTACGGAGAGGGGAATTTCGGCATGTTCCGTACCGCTTCGCCGGGGCTTTATGTGGAGGAAGCGGATGCCGGACGGGCAGAATATCATTTGGCCACGGACTCTTCTTGGAAATGCAGGAAGGCTGAGGAGTATCATATCAGGAGGGAAGCGCCGGGATTTGCTCCGCTTATGTATTTGGAAGAGCGGTGGGGGGAGGAGGCATTTCAGGGCTGGAAGCTTGCGGGGTATGAGGAAAGCGGCTGGAGCCATGCCTTTGCCTATAATGTGATGGAACTGAAAGCCGCTGCCGTGCCGGCGGATTTGTCCCCACGCCCCATTCCGTATATGATGCTGGCGAGGAAAAAAGCGGGCAGCGTCGTGCCCAAGTATGAGCCGGAGACATCGGCCGGCTGGGAAGAACTGCTGAACGGTGAAGGGATATTGGAAATACCTGCGCATACAGAGACGGAGATTGAATTGCATGCGGGGGAATTGGTCTGCGGGTATTTGTCGCTGCGTGTGCGGCATGGCAGGGGAACTGCCGTCAGGATTTTGTCATCCGAAGGCTATGTACAGGAAGGCGAAGGCATCCACAGCAGGCTGCCGAAGAAAGGGGACCGCATGGACTGGGTACATGGGCATCTTCAGGGCTATGAGGACATTTACCATGTATCCGGTTACGGACTGGCGGACAGAGAAGAAGTATATGAGCCGTATTGGTTCCGCACGTTCCGCTTCCTGCGGCTGGAAATCCGGACCGGGGAGGAGCCTTGTGTGCTGACTGGGCTGGATTGTCTGGAAACCGGATACCCGCTGGAAGTAAAAGCGGGGGCGGAGACTTCCGATGAATCCATGGCAGGCATATGGGATATCAGCCTGCGTTCCTTAAAGCGGTGCATGCATGAGACATATATGGACTGTCCGTTCTATGAGCAGCTGCAGTATGCCATGGATTCCCGCAGCGAGATTCTTTATACTTATATGATATCTGCCGACGACCGGCTGGCAAGGCAGTGCATGGATGACTTGCGCAGATCCCAGAGAGCGGACGGAATGATTAACTGCTGCTATCCGAATTACGGACCCAATGTGATACCGGGGTTTGCAATTTACTATATTTTAATGGTTTATGACCATATGATGTATTTTGGGGACCGGAAGCTGGTGCGGAAGCATTTGCCGTGCATTGACGGTATTCTGGAATATTTTGACACTCATTTGGAAGCAAGGGGGCTGGTGGGGAAGACAGGGGGACATATCAGCGAACGGTATTGGTCGTTTATTGACTGGTCGCCTATGTGGAATGAAAGCGTGGGAATGCCCCCTGCCGGTCTGCAGGGGCCTATTACTATGGAGAGCCTGCTTTACATTATGGGGCTGCAGCATGCCGCCAAGCTGTGTGAGTATGTGGGAAGGGCGGACACTGCGGCCGAATATCTGTGCCGTGCGGAAAGCGTGCAGGAAGCGGTAAACAGACATTGCAGGGATGAAGAAGGAGTGTACACGGACGGTCCGGGAATCCGTCAGTACAGCCAGCATTGTCAGATGTTTGCCTTGTTGACCGATACGGTCACAACGGAAGAGGGGAGGATCCTGATGCAGAAAACTTTGGATGAGAGGGAGAAATATGCACAGTATACGGTATCCACTGCTTTCTATTTATTTCAGGCATTGGAAAAGGCCGGATTGTATGAACGGACCGGTGAACTATGGGATACATGGCGAGGGATGCTTGCCAACCATCTGACGACCTGTGTGGAAAACAATACCGATGAGAGAAGCGACTGCCACGCCTGGGGGGCTTTGCTCCTGTATGAACTGCCGGCAGTCATACTCGGAGTGCGCCCGGCGGCGCCGGGGTTTGAGAAAATCCGGATAGCGCCTACGCCAGGATACCTGACATGGGCAAGAGGGACGGCGGCCACGAAATGGGGGACGGTTTTTGTGGAGTGGGAAAGAAAGGAAGACGGGCGGCTGGAAGTATGTTATCAGGTGCCGGAAGGCATGGAAGATGAGGTGGAACTTGGATGGCAAAGATAAAACGGTTCGGATTGTACTTGGCAGCGGTATTCGTTTTGGGATTCGGCATAGTGCTGAATACGAAAGCGGGGCTTGGGGTGGGCTCTATCAATACATTCCCTTATGCGGTCAGCCAAATTACTCCGCTGTCGCTTGGGATGGCGACTACTCTCCTTTATTTTGTTTTTGTGGCGGCGCAGATTGGGATTTACCGGAAAGCGGAGGTAAAGATATTGCTACAGATACCGTTTTCCTATGTGATGGGTCTTGTGATTGACTTTTATAACGGATGGATGGACTTTACGGTGGAGGGGCTGCCGCTGCAGCTGGCGGCTCTGGCGGCGGCGATTGCCGCCACTGCGGTGGGGGCTTTTCTGATGGTGGCTATGGAACTGGTTCCTAATCCGGCGGACGGAATGGCGCGGGCAGCAGGCTATGTGATGCATAAGGAGTTCGGGGAGGGAAAGCTGATTTTTGACTGCGGGATGATTTTGATTACGGCAGTGGTTTCGTTGGTGTTTGCACATAAGATAATAGGGATCGGAATCGGGACGGTAATGTCTGCTCTGTTTATCGGGCGGCTGATTAAATTTCTGGGGAAGGTTTTCGGAGGGAAGACGGCAAGGATTGTGGAAGCGAGCAGGGGAAGATAGTGCCGGCATCCTTATGCCGCCTGACGGGAGAGGGCTGCGGGCGGTATGGCAATGCCGGAACCGGCGGAGAACAGATAATTTCCGGAATAACCAAAGGGCGGAAAACAGAGAATATGTTTCCGCCCTTTGGTTATTCCGTCTTATGAGGCATGTAAAGCAGGAGCATTTGTCATTGGCCGGAGAATGTATCGGAAGCATTGATAATGGCAACTTTTTCATTCAATACCCGGTCATTGGAAATAGGGTTGTCCGTACAGGTTACCGATTTCAGATTGGCAAGGCTCGCCAAGGGCTTTATGTCCGTAATGAAATTCCCGGAAATATCCAGTTCCTCCAAGGCGGGCAGGTTTTGGGCGAAGCCGATGTCGGTCAGTTCGTTGTCCCCAATGCCCAAGGTGCGGAGCGACGGGAAGCAGGAGAGGAAATCAGTATGCTCATTTAAAGTCACATCGTCCCAATACACGGATACAACACCGCCGCTGTTATATACCTCCACGTTTTCGTAGAGTGTCAGCCCGTCCATTCTAAGTTCCTGTAAGGAAGGGTTTTCTTTTACCTTATCAAAATTTATCTCACATTCCATGCCGCTGATATCCAGCTGAACCAAGGTGGGCATGGACAAAATCCCGGAAATATCGTCATAAGTGAGGACTCCCCGAAGGTCAAGTTTTCGCAGCGCAGGGAAACCGACGATAAATTTGGTGGGCTGTCCAAGGCCGATATTGGCTCCCAAAGACAGTTCCTCCATTTTGGTCAGGCCGGAGAAAAGGGTGCCATCCCTTAGTTCGCATCCCGATAAACGCAGGGAAACCAATTCGGTCATTCCGGACAGGAAGGAGCAATCGTCAAAGTTGGAAAGTTCCAGCCGTCGGATGCCGGTCATTCTGCTGAGATCCGGCGGTTGGCAGTCATAAGGCAGCTCTATGTACAATTCCTGCAGATTGGTTAGGTTTTCCAAGGCGGACATGTCTTTCAGGTTATCGCAGTCTTCCAGCTTTAAAGTTTCCAGTTCCGGCCTTTCGTCCAGTCCGTCCAGCGTCAGTATGGCGGCTTTGTCAATGCGCAGGCATTTCAGGTTTTCCATGCCGGCCAGAAAAGTCAGGGCTTTCAGGTTCTTCGTATCCAGTTCCAGCTCTTCCAGAGAATGCATGACATTCAATACGGAAAAATCCGTGACGGCATCGCAGCTTTCCAAGGTCAGGGATTTCAGTGCCGGCTGGCCGGCCAAGGGGCTGATGTCCGTCAGTTCGTAGCCGTCTATATAAAGAGTCTCCAGATTAGGGAAATCGGTCAGCCCGTCCAGGCTGCCTACCGCGACGTTCAGGCGGAGCTCCTTTATGGAGGAAGTATCCCCTATGAGTTCGGCCACTTTTTCCGGGGAGGAAGCGTAGCAGCCGATGCTTTGCAAAGCCAGACCTTCTATATCGCTTTTCTGCAGGGAACTGTCCACATTCAGTTTCTTCAGTCCCGTAAAGTGGCGTAGGGATTCCGAGCCTCCGGAGTTGTCTCTGGAAAAAGTCAGCCAGGTCAGTTCGGCCGTATGATCTTCCAGCGGGTTGGAAAAACTGTAGCCTATCAGTAGGTAATCCCAGTCGTAAGCGGTTTCCAGCCATTGAATTTTGGATAGTTCGCTGTCCGTGACTTCATCGGCGGGCTTTCCGAATATGTTTTCCGCCAAGAGGGCATAGATTCCGGAAAGGTGAGGCTCCGTTTCTTCGTCGGCAAAATAAACCGGAGGATTTTCATCCGTCTCCCACATGCTGTCTGCAGTGGAGATCTGGGGCTGGCTTTCCGTACTGGGCCGATTCGGGGGATATTGTCCGGTGCGGGATAGCCGGAAAGCGGTTCTGGCCACTAAAGTCAGGACAAAAAGGCAAATCGTTATTACTATGGCAGGGAATCTGTCGCCGCCATTCCCTTTCCGGCTGTTTTCTGCCGGCTGCCGCGGAATGTTTCTGTAGTCTGTCTGCCCCAGCACAATCACTTTTTCCTGTTCCCATTCCAGTGCGAAGGAACTGTTGCAGTACTCGCAGGTGGCAAAATTCTTATGCTCCTTATCTATTTTTAAATCCCCTCCGCAGGCAGGACACTTTAATTCCGTAATTTTCATTTTTGTATTTATGCTCCTTCTTATCGTATATTTTATGCTTCCTTATTCACAAAGCTGCTCCCCTTGCATAAAGCCTGAAATCCAGTGCCTGAGTGCCGGCGTTTTTTTAAGGCCCGACTAAAAAATATCGTTCCTGACGCAGGCTGCGGTTTAAGTGAATGACATTGCCGAATAGAGACATTGTTTTCGGAGAGAGCGGCGGTTTGAGCCGACGGCATTGTGATTTTTTATCTATATTATATCATGCGTTTGCTTTAAGTTTCAATGAAACACCGGACTTTAAATACTATAATAATCATACTATGCCGGCAGGGATTTGTACAGTATTTTTGTTGTGGGAAACGCTTTATGCCGGTTTCCGGGCAAAGGTCAGCTGTAATTGTCTCTCTTTTGAGAATTGGTAACAGTTCAGCCTGAATGTTGTGTTGAGAGGCGGACGCACGGGAGGGAT
>CAJUIM010000063.1 GCA_910586275.1 uncultured Lachnospiraceae bacterium
AAAGTGCACGGAAAACCGGGACAGGCAGTTCCGCTGCTGCCGGCCACTAAAAAAGCTCGCGCACGGGCGTCCGCCTCCCAACATTACATTCTGGCTGAACTGTTACTGTGCATGCACCGAAACGTGGGCGCATGCACAAAACCGAAAATTGATTTCCGTCTTCCGGCAATGTATTTTGTTGACAATATTCTTCAAAACTTCTATAATTTATTAGAAAGAATATTTTTTATCAGGACTGCACCATTGCTGCACCGTCCTTACATATCTTTATTAAGAAAACCCGAGTCCTCTTTAAAACAGGATATTGGGTTTGGGAGGATGCCATGAAAAGAGTAAGCACATCTGCACTTGTGCCGGGTATGGTTACTGCAGAAGAAGTTTTTAACTACAAGGGAAGCCTCATACTTCCCAAAGGCCAGGTTCTGACCGCCGAGTCCATTGAAAAGCTGGAATTCTATTCCGTCATCAATGTCCGGGTGGAAGAAGAATCAGATCAGGAAACGGAATCCATCGGAACCGAAGATACACTGAATATTACATTGGATATGGACTTGGATTTCACCCCACGGCCGGAAGAGAATGATGAGCCGGAAACCGTATCCGAAGCCTCGGAAAGCGCGGAGCCGGAAGATTTATTCATTACCGAAGAAGATATGGACTGGGCTTCCATTGGGAAAGATGACACGGAACCGGCCGGCATTGACGAAGACGAAACCGCAGCAGAAGCAGATGCGGAAGACATCGCCGCCCCCATAGAAGAACCTCCTTATTCGGAACGCCTGCGGCAGACAGAGGAATTTCAGAAGTTTGAGCAGGATTTCCGTGAAGCAACTACCTCTTTCAGGGAATCCATGAGCGAAATTATCGAAAATGTGGAAAATCTGGATGTGGATGAGTTAATCTCCAATACCCTCACATTACTGTCCGACGAAAACAAATATGTCAATGTATTCGATATGCTTCACAGCATGCGTCAGACAGACGACAACACTTATATACATTGTATGAACGTAGGCCTGATGTGCAATATCCTGGCCCGCTGGATGAAGATGAGTGAAGATGACATTAAGACGGCTACGGTCTGCGGCCTGCTTCATGACATCGGAAAACTGAAAATACCGGAAAAAATATTGAAAAAGCCCGGACGGCTGACCGACTGGGAACTCAGCGTTGTGCGTACCCATCCCCGGGAAGGCTATAATATCCTTATGTCCGCCCCGGTCAACGACCATATAAAGAATGCGGCGCTTATGCATCATGAAAGGTGTGACGGTTCCGGCTACCCGTTGAAACTGACCTCCGCACAGATTGACCCCTTTGCGAAAATAGTGGCCATTGCAGATGTATATGATGCCATGACCTCCTCACGGGTCTACCGCAGCCCCCAGTGTCCCTTTGAGGCAATTGCCGCATTTGAAAAAGAGGGTCTGCAGAAATATGACCCGGCTTTTATACTCACTTTTCTGAAAAATATCGTGAATACATATATTCTCCACCGTGTTCACCTGACAAACGGAGAAGAAGGAGATATTGTATATATCAATCCCGACAAGCTGTCCCGTCCTACCGTACGAGTCGGCAGCAGATATGTGGATCTGTCCAAGGAAGCCCATATCCGCATCGATGCCCTTCTCTGACGGAAAAGCCTGTGGGCAATATTTCGGAAACGCCCGCGGACGGCATACTTTCGATCCACGGGCCTGTACCATCGAGTAGGGGAGTTCTTCCCCCTACTCCGCATGCCGGGCTTTTGTCAGTTCTGCTGACACCCTTCCTTTGGATGCCCTTGTGCAATCCGGCAGGGGAAGCCTTTCCCCCTATGCATAAAAAGCAATGGGAAATTACAGCCGCTTTCCCATTGCTTTTTGTTTTTCTCATCCTACTTTCAGCTTAAATTTCTGCAGTTCCCGTTCTGTATCCACTTTCTCAATCTGCGCTCCGAGACTCTGCAGCTTGATATGAAAATCCTCATATCCCCGTTCAATAAACTTAATGTCATCCACTACGGTAATGCCTTCCGCCGACAGCCCGGCGATGACCAAGGCCGCTCCTGCCCGCAAATCCGGTGCCGTAATGCTGGCACCCGTATATCTTGTCACCCCGTCAATTATGGCCGTATTTCCTTCCACTTTAATGCTGGCTCCCATCCGGGTTAGTTCATCCACATATTTAAAACGGTTTTCAAAGATGCTCTCCGTCACGATGCTGGTTCCCAACGAAAGGCCGAGAGCCACCACAATCTGTGGCTGCATATCCGTGGGGAACCCAGGATAAGGCAGCGTCTTTACATGCGTATGCCCCAATGGCTTGGAAGATACTACCCTTACTGCATCGTCCGACTCTTCCACCTCGCAGCCGATTTCCAGCAGTTTTGCACTGATGGATTCCAAATGCTTGGGTATCACATTCTTTACCATCACATCGCCTTTTGTCACTGCCGCGGCAAACATAAAAGTACCCGCTTCAATCTGATCCGGAATAATGGTATATTCACTTCCATGGAGCCGGGATACACCCTTGATGCGTATTACATCCGTACCTGCTCCTTTGATGTCCGCCCCCATGCTGTTCAGGAAATTGGCCAAATCCACCACATGCGGCTCTTTGGCGGCATTTTCTATGGTTGTTTTCCCTGCCGCCATAGTGGCCGCCATCATTACATTGATGGTCGCCCCCACCGAAACCACATCCAAGTATATATGGTTTCCCTTTAACTCTTCCGTCTCCGTAATAATCAGCCCATGTTCAATCCTGACATTGGCACCCAAGGCCCTAAAGCCCTTAATATGCTGGTCAATAGGCCGTAAGCCTATATTGCAGCCTCCCGGCAGAGATACTTCCGCCTTTCTGTATTTCCCGAGCAAGGCTCCCAGCAGATAATAAGAAGCCCTGATTTTCTTAATATAATCGTCTTCTATCGTCAAATCATGGATATGGGAGGCATTTATTTTTACCGTATGCCTGTCTATACGGTTTACAATGACTCCTATGCTCTCCATTGCCTGAATCAGCACGTTTGTGTCCCGGACATCCGGCACATTTTCTATCAATACAGTTTCATCCGTCATGATTGCGGCTGCAAGAATGGCAAGCGCTGCATTTTTTGCACCGCCGATCTCTACTTCGCCAACTAACGGATTTCCACCCTTAATCGCATATTGTTCCATGGTGTACCCTCAATTTATTCGTCTATATGCCGTCCGCCAGTACCCGATGCGGCGGCATTTCTATTCAAATTCGGCCTGCCGGGCAGAACCGAAATATATAATCGGTTTATTTAGGTTCAGGGAGTTAACAGCAACTCCCTTCTGCTTCATCATTATACCATAAAAAATCCATTTGTAAATGACTCATTTTATAAACAAGCTCTAGTTCAGATACTTCAACGGATTCACCTGAGAACCATTGATCAGTATTTCAAAATGAACATGAGGGCCCGTGCTGATTCCCGTATTGCCGCTTAAGGCTATCTTCTGTCCCTGGGAAACCGACTGTCCCTGAGATACAAGCACTTTGCTCAGATGCCCGTATCTGGTCTGCCTGCCGTCCGCATGGTTGATATATACTACATATCCGTAGCCGCTGCCCCAGCCGGCTTTTGCCACAGTGCCTGCCGAGGAAGCCATTACCGCAGTCCCCACCGGCGTTGCCCAGTCGATTCCTTTATGATAAGAACTTGCACCTCTGGTAGGTCTGCTTCTCCTGCCGAAATTGGAAGTCAGCCTGCCTCCCGAAATGGGCTTGATATAGGTCGGCGGTATTTTTGTGCCGCGTTCCACAATCTTGGGAACAGCCTCATAAGTGACCTCTTCCTTCAGTATTTCCCTTCCGGTCTCCGTCCGGTCGCGGTAGGAAACCTCTGCCACCACCTTCCGGTGCCCTGCCGAAGGCTCCTGCAGCGTTTTTGTCTCCGTAGTGTACCAATTGTCATTATCCACATAGATAATCTCCGCCTCATAGTCCTCTTCATAGTACATCATTTCTTTCCGTTCCACGGACAATTCCGGCTCCGGCACTGTTACGATGATTTCGTCTCCCACACGGATCATGGAGTTTTCGCTTTCAATGCTCTCGTTCATTTCCACCAGTCTCTCAATGGTAAGATTATTTTCCAAGGCAATCTTGGATAAACTGTCCCCTGCCACTACTTCATATATCTGATTCTTTTCCTGATCCTTTGTCACCTCCTGAATCGCATCCGGCAATGGAGTCAGCTCCTCCTCCGCCAGATAGGATTCCACTACTTCAATATCATCCCCGAATTCCAATGAAATCAATCCCAATTCATAGTCGGAGAACTCCTTTTCCTTTGCCGGCTCAACCGCATCGAACATTTCGTCCAGCGTGGCATATATGCCTACCGGCGCAAAAACATCCACTTCCTCTTCCCCCTTCTTTTCCTCCTTGGTCATAATATTCGTTGTGAGCACATTCAATTCCCTGGCCGGGTCAAGCACCAGTTCCACGTCATACTCTTTCCGGATATCATACTTATCCACAGAGGAATGGAGCAATTCCAATACTTCATCCTTGCTGGCCAGATTTACCGTATACTCATTAATCTTTACCGTATAAGAGCGATGGAGCGTCTGTTTCACGTTCCTTTCAAGCACATCCACCATGCGCTCCGTCACCGCTTCCTCTCCGTCAATATGTCCCCAGAACACTTCCTTTCCTTCCAGTTCCATATTGCTGTCAATGAGTACCAGTTCCTCTCCGTCACCGGCCATTATTTTGCGCGCCTGCCTCAGGCATTCTTCCGCCGTCTTCCTGTCGCCTACTTCGCCTACGGTCTCTCCGTTCAGGACTACCGTAAACATATTATCCCCTGTACTTTCTATTTTAATATATCCGGGCATAAAAAATATGCTGACAATTACTGCCAATACGGCAACCTTTATTTTCCTTATCCTCAATCTTTTATAATATTTTGTAAATTTTAACATATTCTTATCTCAATCCATTCGGCATGTGCATTATATAATCAAACGTAACCGTGTATCTGTCTGCGTCTTCTGAAAATGTAACACGTCTATTCTAACAGCATTTTTTTTGCTTGTAAAGAAAATGTTCCCCATGGTAAAATATTGTTACTTTTTCACTTACCCAATATTCCGTAACTAGTACATCGTTGCGCAAATAACTACACCAATCAGTTAAGCAAAAGGAGGACATGATGCAGACAGGGCAAATTATTTTTCATATTGACGTAAATTCTGCCTACTTAAGCTGGAGTGCGCTTAAGAACCTTGCAGATGGCTCTGAAATTGATTTACGGGAGGTTCCCTCGATTATCGGAGGGGATATGGAAAAACGGCACGGAGTGGTATTGGCAAAGTCCATCCCGGCCAAAGCATATCATGTCACCACCGGAGAGCCTATTGTGAATGCTTTGCGGAAATGCCCCCATCTTATTATGGAATCGCCGGATCACAGACTGTATCACCGCCGTTCCGAAGAACTGATGGCATTTCTTTCCGACATCTGCCCCGACATCGAACAGGTCAGCGTGGATGAGTGCTATATGGACTATACCCCTGTGGCCGTCCGGTATGGCGACCCGGTGGCTGCGGCCGTAAAGATAAAAGACCGGATCCGAGAGACATTCGGCTATACTGTGAATATCGGGATCTCCGACAGGAAAGTACTGGCAAAAATGGCTTCCGATTTCAAAAAGCCGGATTTGGTGCATACCCTTTACCGCAGCGAAATCCGGGAGAAGATGTGGGGTCTTCCCGTATCTTCATTATTTATGTGCGGCCGTTCCAGCGTAGAGACACTGCGGAAGCTGGAAATACTTACCATCGGGGATTTGGCAAATGCCAAGCCTGAAATTTTGGCGGCACATCTGAAAAGCCACGGAATTACATTATGGGAATACGCCAACGGGATAGATGACTCCAAAGTCTCCACCCAACCGGCCGAAGTGAAAGGAATCGGCAATTCCGTCACATTAAAGGAGGATGCCTGCACAAAGGAAGATGCACACCGAGTGCTTTTGGCTCTCGCGGAAAGCGTAGCGGGACGGCTGCGGGAAGCCGGACAGCTGGCAGGAATGGTGAGCACGGAAATCAAATACAATACGTTCCGTTCCGTATCACATCAGACCACCTTTCCCACCCCATTATGCACCACCGATTCCATTTATCAGGCAGCATGCCATTTATTTGATGAATTATGGAACGGCACCCCCATCCGCCTCTTGGGAATCCGAACCTCTAAGCTGGTATCCCGCAGCGAACCGGTTCAGCTTAGTCTTTTTGATCTTCCGTGCGGCAGCGGAAATCATGCCGGGCCGGAAGCTGCCTCCCCCTCCGTTTCCAAACAGCAGAAACTGGATTATGCGCTGGATGCCATAAGAAAAAAGTATGGCGCAGATTCCGTAGTCAGAGGCAGTCTGCTGCATAAGAAATAGCACGGCTGCCGTGCTACTTCTTCCTCACGCTGTAACCAAAGGTTCCCAACGTCTCGCCTAGGGCCACATATGCGCCATGTGAATAGACAATCGGCTCTGCCTGCTCAAAGCGGAACCTTTTCTTCTTATCCATATATTTCTCGTCCGCATGGACTGCCACGACTTTCGCCAGAAACATATCATGGGTGCCCAAAGGCTTTATATCCTCCACCACACACTCTATATTTACCGGGCTTTCTTCAATCATCGGCGCTTTTACCACGTCTGCTTTTATCGGAGTAAGTCCTGTCTTGCGGAACTTATCCACATCTTTCCCGCTGACCACGCCGCAATAATCCGTGGCAAACGCCAGCTTCTTCGTCGTCAGGTTAATGACAAACTCACCGGTTTCTTTTATCATATGATAGGAATGACGTTTGGGCCTGACGGAAATAGATACCATAGGCGGGTCACTGCATACGGTGCCCGCCCAAGCTACTGTAAATATATTCTTTTCCCCTGATTTGCTGACCACGCTGACCAATACCACCGGTAAAGGATACAGCATATTTCCCGGTTTCCAGCTTAGTTTTCCCATATGCGGCTCCCCTTCCTTTCCTATATCCGTCCGGTCAGATAGGCAATCCACAAAACCAAGTTTGCCGCCGCGGCTGCCAATGTGGCAACATTAAAAACAAATGCCAGCTTGTTCTTAGAAGCCGCCTGCTGTTCCCTCTCCATAAAGGCTTTTGTCTGTTTTTCCATTTCTTCCACAACTACAGCCTGCACATTGCGGTATACTTTCACATTCTCTTTATGCGCAAAATCATCGGACTGCTTAAACAGTTCTTCCGTCTTTTCCCTGTCGGCTGCAAAAACTCCTTTCATCTCCTCCAGAAGCTTACGCATTTCCTCCCGGTTATCGTCCGCCTGTTTCTGCACATTGCCGTCCTGCATCGTCTGCAGCAATTCCCGAACTTCCTTCTGGCTGCCTTTCAGTTCCTGCAGCTGTCCGTTGGCTTCCCCGCCGTCTCTCTTCAGTTCCTGCAGCAGTTCCTGCACCTTATTGTCATTGTCTTTCCATTCCCGAAGCAATCCCAGCATTTCACTGCTGCTGCTTTTCACTTCCTGCAGCAATTTTCCCGCCTCGCTGCCGTTTCCCTTTACCGCTTCCAGCAGGCCATGCATATTATTGTCATGACTCTTCCTTTCTTCCAGCGATTCCTGCACCCCGCTGCCGATATCTTTCAGTTTATCCAAAGCCTCCTTTAATTCACGGCTTTCTGTTTCCTGCATATTTCCCCATGCCTTTTCCTGCACGTTCTGGATTTTCATAATGCCCTCTTCCGTAAGGCTCTGTATATACAGCGTACTCTTTTCCAACAGCTGCCCTAACTGCATTGCGCTCTTTTCCAGAGATTCCCTGATCTGCCGGCTGCTCTCCTCCAAAAGTTCTTTCAGCTTCTCTTCGTTTTCCGCATTCTTCAGATTCAGCTTCCGCATTTCCTTCATGCAGGCATCGTACTCGGCCACCTGTGATTCCAGCTTGTCTATCTGCGCAGCGTCTGCCGCCGCATTCGCCCGTATCGCCTCCTGCGCCCCCAGCTTCTGCGCAATCTTATCCATAAAATTATCCATTTCCATTCCTCCGCATATAGTTTTCCCCTTTGCAGTACGCCCCGTTCCTTATAAGTAATGCTCTTTTAACGTTTTTTTTATATTATCATCTTTCCTTTTTATTTACAATGGGGAAATCAGCCGGCTGCACGGAAATCAGTTTTCAAACAGGCTCTAATCCTCCTCGATCACATGGATTTCCAAATAGTCAAAATCTATGCTTTCTATAAAATTGTCCTGCGTAAACCTGGCCTTATCATGCCTTTTGAACTCCGCAACAGTGGCATCCAGCCAAATGGGTTTCCCCAAATCAAACTGATACGATATTTCATCCAAAGCACGGAACACTTTATGAGTTCTTGTATCCGCACTGCCGTCACATATTACAGTATCTTTAATCAAACGATTGTCCGCGAAAATTTTAGCCCATAACCGAAACATCTTCTTTCTTCCTTTCTGTTGGCATTGCATTAATGAAATATTATAACATATTTTTCGGATGCATGCATAAATATATAAGGTGTGTTGCATGCAATCCTAATACATCGTTGCGCAAATGACTACACCAATCACTTGCCTGCTTTCCCGATTGCACAGGGCAAAAATCCTCAACGCAGCCCGCTACGCCTACGTTTTTTGACGTATTTATTGCCGCAGGAAAGCATGGGAGATCCGGATGCATGCAGGCTCACACGGCTTAACCGGACAAATACACAAGAAAAATTAAAAAAAAATAAAAACCTTGTGAATTATGCACATTTATCAAAAACTATGATATAATAAGCATATTAATATAATCGGCAAGGCCTTTGGCTCAATGCATCGTTGCACAAATGCCGGTAATGATTTTCAGACACGCTTAAGCACTGCTTTGCGGAAATAACCGTCAATTTCAGTGCCTGATTCATTTGTCAGGGCAAGGCAGAAAAAAGAGGCGATGCGACGGCATCGTTGACTGATGATAACGCGGCAGCGGCGCAAAAGGGCGCAGAGAAAGGAAGAAGGATTAAGTAGTAGTGAGGCGAAAGTAATGGAACTGAGAGTGGAGCGTGACAGCGATGTGGATAATTGGAAGGAGGTCATATTAATATATAATTCGGCTTTGAAACAGATATCTACAAAGCTGGAGATTTTGAATGACGAATTCCAACATGTACATAGGTACAATCCTATCGAACATATCAAATCAAGAATTAAGACAGCAGAAAGTATTGTAAAAAAGCTGAAAAGGCATGGTTATGAATCTACCATTGAAAATATGGTAAAATATGTCAATGACATAGCCGGCATCCGGGTGATCTGTTCTTTTACATCAGATATTTATGAAATAGCCGATATGATAAGCAACCAAAAAGATATAAGAGTGTTTTCCGTGAAAGATTATATCGTGAAGCCGAAAGAAAGCGGATATAAAAGTTATCATATGCTGGTAACCGTGCCGGTATACTTGTCCGACCGGATTGTAGATACAAAAGTAGAGATTCAGATCCGAACAGTAGCCATGGATTTCTGGGCGAGCCTGGAGCATAAAATCCATTATAAATTTGAAGGAAATGCACCGGAGCATATAAAGGATGAACTGGTGGAATGCGCAAAGATTGTTTCGGAACTGGATGACCGAATGCTATCTCTGAATGAACAGGTTCTGCAGGTGCAGCATAAGTGACTACAGCAAGAAAAACATGCGCGTGAAATGTAAGCAGCATTTTACGCGCATGTTTTTTTGCTTGGAACGTGTTTGAAAATTGCTTTCCGGCAGATGCCGGGAATGAATTTCCAAACACGCTCCGGAAACGAGGAGTGCCCAGACACCTTTCGGCATCCGGGCTATTATGAAAAAATTTATCTATATGTGTGTTGAAAAACAATCGACTGCTTTTCGTTTGATATGTGTTTAGTATAGCCTTTACTTATGAATAAATTATGAACAGCGTGTAAAAATATCGTTAATTCTTATAAATTATCATATTATGCAAAAGAAAAAAACGACAATATGCACAATATTTAAAAGTCTGCCCCGCGCGTGTGAAAACAATTTATGAAAAATCAGCACCAAATGATGCTCTGTTTCACCGCTGCCTGCGGGAAACATAAGAACTGCGGAATGCCTTGCGCAAGGGGGAACAATCATAAACCGTTCTCCGCCGTTCAAGAAAGATGCATATTTTGGTTGACACTACTTATAATATGTAGTAGTATTAAATCATATATAATATAGTTTTTATTACTACATGATATCTTCTCTGACATTTCTTCATGTAGTAAGGGAGGTGTAATTATGCAAATAACAATTCGTGAACCCGGAAGCGCAATCACACATTTTATCGGAATGATGATGGCCCTGTTTGCCGCCGTTCCTCTGTTGGTCAAATCAGCATCGGCATCCGACAGAAACTGTCTTTTGGCAATGGCCATATTTATGCTGAGCATGGTGCTGCTCTATGCCGCCAGCACCACATACCACTCTCTATCCGTTTCGGAGAACATTATAAAGATATTCCGGAAAATTGACCATATGATGATCTTTGTACTGATTGCAGGTTCCTATACTCCCGTATGCCTGATTGTCCTCGGAGGGAAACAAGGATATACGCTTCTTGCCGTGGTATGGGCAATCGCAATTCTGGGAATGAGCATGAAAGCCTTGTGGGTTACCTGCCCGAAATGGTTCTCCTCCACGCTCTATATTGCCATGGGCTGGGTGTGTGTGGCTGTATTCGGCTCTTTGTGGAATACGCTTCCCCATACCGCTTTTTTATGGCTGCTGGCCGGAGGGGTGGTTTATACGGCAGGAGGCGTAATATATGCGCTGAAGCTTCCGCTATTTAACTCCAAGCATGAAAATTTCGGTTCCCATGAAATCTTCCATCTGTTTGTCATGGGGGGCAGCATCTGCCACTTTATCTTCATGTATCTGTATGTGGCATAAAACCCGATTCCGTAATTCGGAACCCGCACTTCACGGATCAAGCACAGATCCTATTTTTAAGACACGTTCTGAACTGCAGAAAATCCGGCATTCGGCCGGAAGCCGGCAGGATAAAACCACTGCCCGGCTCCGGCCGAATGCCGGATTTTATTCTTTACGCAAGATCTTTCAGATGCCCCATACAGCATTTAGTCATCGTATCCATTGGGATTGCTGCTCTGCCATCTCCAGGAATCCGCACACATTTCCTTAATTCCGTACTGCGCTTCCCATCCCAGTTCCTCTTTCGCTTTCTTAGCATCGGAGTAACAGGACGCAATGTCGCCCGGCCGTCTGTCTTTGATTGCATACGGAATCTTCACTCCGGTGGCTTCCTCAAAATTCTTCACAATGTCCAGCACGCTGTATCCGGTTCCCGTGCCAAGGTTATAAATGCATAAGCCGGCTTTTTCCTCTATCTTCTTCAATGCTTTCACATGCCCAAGCGCCAGATCCACAACATGGATATAATCCCGCACCCCGGTTCCGTCCGGCGTATCATAATCATTGCCGAATACACCCAGTTCTTTCAGCTTACCTACCGCCACCTGCGTAATATACGGCATCAGGTTATTCGGTATTCCGTTGGGATTCTCACCTATGGTACCGCTCTTATGCGCCCCAATGGGATTAAAGTAGCGCAGCAGGATTACATTCCACTCCGGATCCGCTTTCTGAATGTCCATCAGAATCTGTTCCAACATAGATTTGGTCCAGCCATAAGGGTTCGTACACTGTCCTTTCGGGCACTCCTCCGTAATAGGAATGACTGCGGGATCTCCGTATACTGTCGCCGATGATGAGAAAATAATGTTCTTCACGCCGTGTTTACGCATCACATCCACCAAAGTCAATGTACCCGCAATGTTGTTTTCATAGTATTCCCAAGGCTTTGCCACCGACTCACCCACTGCTTTCAGCCCGGCAAAGTGAATGCAGCTGTCAATCTTCTCTTTCTCAAAGATTTCATCCATGGCAGCCCTGTCCAGAATGTCCGCTTTATAGAAAGGAACTTTCTTCCCGGTGATAGCCTCCACCCGTTGTAATGATTTTTCACTGGAATTGCTTAAATTATCTGCCACCACCACTTCAAACCCTGCATTCTGTAATTCCACCACGGTATGGCTGCCGATATAGCCTGCCCCGCCTGTCACTAAAATTGCCATTTTTACTACCTCCTGTCTGATTTTGTTTCTGCTTCATGCCTTACAATCGTTACTATTAGTTTAACCTGAAAACAATTTTTTACAATATTATAATGTTACTAATGGCTGTCAAAATGTTAAACTCTTTTAAGCATGCCCTACAGTTCGATTCCGTTAAGAAGGCATAGTTCCCTTGCCGAATCCACCGAGTCCACCCCTGTCTGATTCTTAATGGGCGCAAATTCATGAGTACGTTCCACCTCATAAGGCAGGCAGCTGTCCAGCTGATGAATCATATCCAGTACCAGCGTTTCATATTTATAGCCGTTGGGCTTGTCCGGCTCCGTATAGTTCCCGTCCTCATCTATATACGGAATTTGCTTTTCCACAATATGCAGCGGAAACCGCTCGTCCGTAATGCCCTCCAAAACGCTTTCCCTGAACAGGTAGTTGAGAATCACCCCGAAATTATACGCCGGCTCACCCTGTTCGTTTTTTGCTTTTTTCATTTCCTCCGTCAGTTCATAATACTCCACTATGGAAGGCCGTCCGTCTTCCAGGCAGAGCGCGCCTACCCCTTCATCGGGGAAAGCCTTCTTCACCACCTTAGCTCCCGCGGCGCAGCCGTTGACTATGGTGGCTCCTATAAAGCAGGGATCGGCTATGCGCTGCAGCACATTGTCCACGGCAAAGACATTCAGCCATTCAATGCCTGCATCCTTGATTACCCCTAACAGACCCTGTTTGTTCATGGAAAAAAACCATCCGCCATTCCCGTTAGGAGAGGTGGCAATTTTCCACTTTTCTTCCATATAAACTTTCCCTTCATAATCGGAAGCCGGTACCATATCCTGTATAAAGAAATGCACATACTCTTTTTTGTATCCGAAATAATTCTTCTCTTCCAGAAATGCCGTTGTCATCTCATGGTTTTTGTCACTGGTCATTACGAACAGATGGAACCATGCATCTGCCTGAGACACAACATCCATCATATTTTCAATAAGCCGCTGGAAAATATATACCTCTTTTGTCATTCCGATGTCATACATTCCTTTCGGCTCATCGGAGCCGAGCCTGGTTCCCATGCCCCCGGCCAGCAGGACAGCGGCCACTTTTCCCTGCCGGATTGCGTTCAGGCCGACCGCCGTATATTCCTCCCGGTTCTTTTTTATCTGATCCAGTTCCATTGCCGAAAGGGGCGTGATTTTTCCTTTTTTATTCGTTGTATTGTCCTTGCAGTATTTGAGTTTTCCGAAATCCGTTGTCTCTATCTGCTTCAGCAATGCCTGCTGCTGCTCCGCCGTCAGTTCCTCATAATATTTCAGCACATGCTGCTGTCCGTATTGTGCCAGTTTCTCATAAGCTTGTCCGTAGTCCATTTTCATCCCTCCAATACTTATATCCCCCGTTTTCCCCTATCATAGCAAATTCCTACCCTCCGCGCAACCGTCTGACAGACGGTTCCTGCAATAAATTGCCCCAATTCAGGAATCCGCATAACGGCAATATGAAACCCGGCGGGCCGGCCCGGTATTTCCAAACAACATTGATTGGGTAACCGCAATAACACGCAAACCGGCCGGCACACATATCTTAGTTTAAGATCACTTCTGCATGCGGAAAATATTCCGGAGGTTCCTATGACAATTTATACCGTAAAACCCGGCGATACCATTGACGCCATTGCCGCTTCCTATAAAATAACCACTGATACTATTATTTATAATAATCAGCTTTCTTATCCCTTCCGCCTGGCCGTAGGGCAGGCATTGCTGCTGAGCACAGGTGCGTCCGAAACCGACAGGCGGACCGTCATTGCCGGCGGATATGCCTACCCATTTATCCGCCGGTTTACCCTTACGGAAACGCTCCCTTATCTGACAAACTTATTTGTCTTTTCCTACGGTTTCACAGTCACGGGAGAATTAGTCCCTCCCGCCTTGGACGATGAATGGATGATTTCTCTGGCCAAAGAAAACAAGACTGCGCCAATATTGACGCTGACTCCTTTGGGCCCTGACGGGATGTTCAATAACTTTCTTATTTCCGTTCTGGTAAATGATATGGAAGTACAGGAAACGTTTATTTCCAATTTATTGGAAACCATAAGAAGCAAAGGATATGAAGGCGTCGATATTGATTTTGAATACATTCTCTCCGAAGACCGAGTTGCTTTTGCCGAGTTCGTGGCAAACGTCCGTCATGCAGTCAACGGCATCGGCTATCCTGTCTCCGTTGCCCTTGCGCCGAAGACTTCCGACAACCAGCCGGGGCTGCTCTATGGCGGCAAAGATTACGGGCTGCTTGGGGAAGCTGCGGACTCCGTGCTGCTGATGACTTATGAGTGGGGATATACATTGCGCCACGCAACCCGTCTGCCATTCCTGAAGCCGGCCCCGGCTTCAGGGAATGACATCGGGAAAAGCGTGCATTATCCCTTCATTCAATGCCGCCTTCCGGTTCCGATTCGTAAACGGCTCTGACCGCACTGCGCCCGCGCCAGACCGTCAGCCAGCAGACTGCCAAAGACATGCCAGCCGCAGATGTCATGCAGAAACGGTAATCAGCCACTTCACCCAAGGCTCCAAGCACAAGGCTGAAAAAGACACCCGACGCCATAATGCACATATTCTCAAAAGCATTCACCCTAGCTCTCAGATGCTCCGGAAGATAACGCTGCACCGCCGCCTGCCGCATGGCTCCGCTGTTAATGCCCAGGAAACCTGCGCAGGCACGGTTGACAAGCATCAGCGGAAAGGGAATCCACAGCAGGCACATATCCATTATTTCATAGAACTGATATACCCCAAAGGCAAAACCGAATTTCTTCCTCGCAGGCAGTTTCATCCGGTACTGCACCGCCCCTCCCAGACTGCGTCCCAGAAACTCCGCCACGGAAAATAAAGAATACATCGTTACGTTCAGCCCCGGAGCCGTGCGGAAGAAAGCCACAAGAATAGAGGCATAGCCGCCGGCAACTCCGTTTGTCATTGCCATATAAGCATAGATATTGCACAAACCCCGTTCCTGTTTCAGATATCCGGCCGCCTCGCAGATATCTTTTTTCCAGAGCCGGAAAGAAAATGTTTCTCCCTCCATGCGCCGCTGTTCCTGAATTTCAATGCCGTTTTCCACCGCCGCCGCCGCAAAAGAGAGCATCGCCTGCAGAATCAGCAGCCATGCCACACCCAGCCGCTGGAAAAGCACGGCGGATAGCGGAGTCATTATCACTTTCATCACCGGATAAAGCATAGCCGAAACCGTATACCCCTTTTCCTCCATCCCTTCCGGAATCAGTTTCGGGTAGAAGCAGTTATATGCCAATTCGTCAAATGCACCGAGAGAAGACAGCAGCAAGGAAAATCCGAGATAACCGGCATAGGAAAACGCACCCTGCATCAGGCAGATGCCTGCCAACCCGTACAGCACGCCGTTCAGCATATCCCCTCCTACCAGAAAGGGTTTCCTCGGCAGTCTGTCCATCCATGGCGCGGCAAACAGCGGAATTGCAAAATAGGGAATAAGCTGTATGGCAAAAATAAGCGCAGAGGCTAACGTACTGCCGGTTTCATCGAACACAAGAAACGAAAGCGCAAACCCGCCTGCAATTCCGCCCACCGCTCCCAAGGCAGACGCAACAGTAATCAATGTAAAATTTTTTGTCCAAAGTTTCCGTTCCATCTTTTTCACCTCCCCACCTATTCTATCATGGCTTTTCATCCAAAAAAAGCCGCTTGTTTTGAGAAAAATCTCTTCAAACCAAGCGGTTAATCCCTATTTATAGGCAGTTTAAGAGGAAAATCCAGAAGCAATTCATATGCCGCACGGTATTGCCTGGCTGCCGTATGCCATTCCAGCATCCAAGGCAGATGGAAAGCAGCATATCCAACGGGCATCTTCCTACGGCATTCATTATAGACGTGCAGCAGCAGTTCCCCATACTTGGAAGATTGAAGATAATCCTCATGCTCCAGCCGGAATCGTACCAAACCGCACATTTGGCGCGCAAGCGGCAAGTCCGGATATACCGTTTCCATCTCTTCCGCTCTGTCAAGGGCCCCGAAAGCCTCCCCGCGCCGTCCCAACTTCTCGCAGCAGATTGCCAGCTTATGCAAATCCATTATTGTGGGCTGCTGCACCTGCACAAAATAGGCATACGCTTCCTCATAACGTCCCGCCTCCAGACAGGCGGATGCCCTATTGTAAGAAATGTCCCGAAGCAGATTATGTTCGTCCAGCGTCCGGGCCAACCGTTCCGCTATCAGGTATTGCGCGTTCATATTTTCAATATCTATCCGGTTGCAGTAGCAATTCCCCATATAGACCTTTGCCAGAAGCATGACCCGGACATATCCTTCTTCTGCAGCCATATCATATGCACGGCGCAGATGCCCTAGAGCGGCGGCATCGCCACCGCCCTGCTCATACAGCTGAATTCCTGCCATCAGGCTGAAATAAGAACAGGGGTAAAGCCTCATTGCTTCCTCATGCCGCCCTTGCAGCATCCGCTGCAAGGCAAGCTGACGCTGATCCAAAAACGGCTCCATGTCTTTCTCTGCCGGTTCATATGTCCGGAACAGGAACTTACGGAGCAAAGCTTCATCCAAAGCATAGGGACTATTGGAAATAATCGCTGCTTTCTCGGAAAATTCGTCCTGAAGCGTCTCCAGCCTTTCATCGTCGCAGGCAAACAACGCCTCATAACAGCAGCCTATGAAAGATTCCACACCGGCCATCGTAAGTTCATCATCATACCAAGGCTGCTCCAGACGGGCAAACAGCATACGCAATATCTCCGGCCCGGCCTCTGCCTTTCCCTGCTCGATTTTTGACAGATAGGACACTGCGCAGATTCCCGCGCAAAGCCCCTCCTGACTCCAATTCCGCCGGATTCTCTCCCTCCGGATCATTGCCCCCGGGAACAAAAAGTTCATATCCTTACCCCCTTCTTTTATCAGAATATGCTGCGGGCTATCTCAATGGCATTGCCAGACTGTTTCTATGCTGAATATGTATGCCTATATGCCCGATACCCAAAATAAATGCTGCCATTAACATACATGCCACCTTTCCATATATGCCCAGCATGAAAAACGCAAGAACCGGCAGAGTTGCCCCGGCGAGAGGGATGCCGAAAAAACTGCTGTAAAAATCCGATAACTTGCGCCCGCTGCGAAAATAACGAATCCACCATGCTTCGTACATTATCATTAAAAGAAAGGCTGCAATCAGCCACAAAGACCAAAGCGTGCGTATAACCCTGTGGCTTTCTTTTTGACCATATTATATTGGGTATAAATAACATCAGCAAAAAAAGTAAGCCAATATATGAAAAACCCCAATTTCCCAATATGCTAATCCTCCGTGCCGCCCCCGGCGGCTAAAAGCTTTTATATCTTCCTCTGTGTATCATTTAACTTGATGGTCAGAAATCCGCTGAAAGCCCTGCCTGCCCATAAGTCGGTTGTCTGTTCAAGGGCACTTTGTTTATCAAAACGCTTTCAGCTTCTTTTCCATAATTTCATAAACCAGTTTAACATCATTTTGTAATTCACAAATTCCATGCCCCACCGTCTTATACCCTCTATGCTCATATAAACATACTGCCGAAAGCGAAGCATCTAAAAGAACTGTATCATATCTTTTTGAGATTACCGCCTCCAGACAATCCATAATCTTTGAACCACAGCCTTGTTTCTGATAAGCTGGCAGCACATATACTCCTGTAATATGATTACCGTCATAACAGCCCGTACCGATCATAAGATCTCTATCTGCCAATACTCCCATATTGCCAGATGCTATCCCCTCTAAAATATGTTCTCTGCTATGATGCCGGCAAAAGAAATCTGCCACTTCTTTCGGATAATACTTTGGATATACCGTTCTTATTGTCGTATGCAGAATATTATGTATGGTATCCGCCATTTCCATTGTTGCCGCTAAATACTCCATACCTTTCCTCCCAAACACTATCAACTTACAAATTGGATTATAGCACCGTCCCAACCACTTTTCAATCTTCTGCAGCTTCCCCACGTTGTCCACATACATCCAGTGCCTGAATATTTCTTGAGCCCTTGGCTGGAACGGATTTGCTATTTACTGTACATTTGGCTGCTTGGCAAGAGATGCCGGTTTTTGAGTGCTTAAGTCTTTTGCATACATTACGATGCAGATAATCGCTAAAATAGTTTCTACGATTGGTTGGGCGGCAATGACGCCGTTTAATTGCCATAAACGATTCAGAAGCATCACTGCCGGAATAAATAATACTACATTCCTCATAATCGTAATGAGCAAAGATTTTACAGCTGCGCCCAATGCCTGAAAATAACTCGTCACCATATTGATGATACCAAGCATTGGTGCCGACAGACCTAAAATACTGATAAAATATCCTGCCTGATGTATCAGTGATTCATCATGGAGAAATACGCCCGCCAGATTTGTTCCCAATAAACAAAATACCGCTAAAAAGATTGCTCCCAAAAAGAATCCATAAATTGTTGCTGTTTTCATTGCCTGTGACATTCTCTCTCTTTTTCCTGCACCATAATAATACCCTATCAGCGGGGCAACCCCCTGCGAAAGACCAACCGACAGCATAATCGGAACCATATCGACCTTATAGGCAATTCCATATGATGCAACCGCGTCGGAACCATAGATCCCGATAAAATTATTGAGAACAATATTGGAAACACTAAGCAGAACGGTAATCAGCGCACCGGGTATTCCGATAACCACCACGCTGCCTACCATTTTTTTGTGCGGTGCAAACTGCTTGACCGAAAGTGTCACCAACTGATTTCCTTTTCTCTCTGCCCCAGCCATACAGACCAGATAATAAACCGTGGAACAGAAGAAGCCAAAGGATGTGGCAAGTGCGGCCCCAGCCGTTCCCCAATCCAATAGTACAATAAAAACAAAGTCAAAAACGATATTAATTGAATTTCCAAGTGCCAGTCCTATGGTGCTTTCTTTGATAAAACCCATCGAACGGAACAGATGGACTAACCCGTTGGAAAGGATAATAAAGGGAGCTCCAAGAAAAATATATTTCAGATAGTCCTTGGTATAAGACATGTTTTCTGCGTCTGCACCCGATAGTCTTGCAATCGGTTCCATTAAGAAAATGCCTGCGAGCAGAATCATAATCCCGGACATCGCCATTGCATACAGACAAAAATTCAGTGTTTTTCTGACCTCCTTATTTTTATCCTCCCCTAATAATCTGGCAATCACACTACTGCCGCCCATGCCAAAAACAGAAGCAACCGACATAATAATCAAAAGGATTGGCGTACACAGCGTAACCGCCGCAATCATTGCAGGTTCTTTCGTCAAAGAAACAAAAAAAGTATCTGCAATGTTATAAATCAAAGTCGTAAGCTGCCCCAGCATAGCAGGCAGTCCCATACGCAAAACCGCTTTTGAAATATTTTTTTCTTCAAATACCGTTGCCATTAAATTTAACCTCCATAATCTGTTCCTAGAGCGTGTTTGAAAATTGCTTTCCGGCTGATATGCGTCACAATTTGTGGGAGACTTGTGCCAAAGGAAGGGCATGAATTTTCAAACGTGCTCTAGTATTTTTTGTCAGTATACGCTATAATGAGTGGGAAAACTCGGACATCTGTCTTGTTTGGAGGGAATGCATGAAAAAATTTTATGATAAGGCCCTCATCGAAACCTATTTGAAGCAAACAAAACATAACCCCATAATGTGCGGCTTACAAGAACATTTATTTGTTGCACAATACGAAAAAGGCGAATTTGTCAGCATGCCGTTACAACAAGTACACTTGTTTCAAATTATCATTAAAGGCACTATAAGTATTTATTTTATCAGAGATGATGGGTCTGTGTATTCTCTTGCAACCGGTAAAGAGAATGATTTACTCGGCGAAATGGAAATTTTCCAACACCAGCCAAACAACGTTTACGCTGAAGCAAATGATGATGTCATCTGCCTTGCCCTATCCATTGAAGCAAGCAAAGGTGCGCTGCTGAAAAACTGCCAGTTCTTGCAACTGATATGCGAATCTTTAACACAGAAAATGGAATCAATCACAACGCTTGACGCTGCTCCGGCAAGTTTAAAGCAGCGTGTTCTGATTTACATGAATTACAAATGCCGCCAAGGAGAATTGAAAGGCTTGCAGCAGGCTGCGGTTCACCTGAATTGCAGTTCCCGTCAGCTACAGCGAATCCTTAACCAATACGAAGCTGATGGAACCGTAATCAAAACAGGAAAAGGAACTTACAGACTTGCTGTCTCCTCATCGTTTAAAAGAGATAATTTAAGAAAGTAAGTCCCGGTTCGTTTTATTGTTGCTGATGAAATGCGTGTATAAACACAACGTCATTAACTTAAGCCGCAGCCCGCATCAGGAACGATGTTTTTATTCGGACACGC
>CAJUIM010000064.1 GCA_910586275.1 uncultured Lachnospiraceae bacterium
TATTCATATTACCTATTTTAATTCATTTTTTGAAAAAGTAAATGCTGTTGCCCTGAGAAAAGGATGCAATTATCTTGCATCCTTTGTCAGGATATGTTACACTAAAGCGGTATATTCGTGAGCAGAAAAGCCATTCTATTTATATTTCAGGCAGATCGCCTTATATTTCGTGAAAATTTTAAAAATAATTGTATCAGGGATGTTTATGGGACTTAAAATGATGTAGAATATTAGATAGAAAAGGGATTGACAAAGCAGAACATATGTTTTAATATGGAATAAGGATGAACGGATGTTCTTGATTTGGCAATCGGCACATGGGCCGTATCGGTGCATATGTCATGAAAGACATGCGTGCGCTGCATTCTCAGATATGGTGGCGTTGTCTGTGCATACTGCAGGACAGCGGGCCGGATGGGGCATGGGTGGCGCCTGCGGACTTGTGTGCGGGAAAATAGAGAGGAATAAGGAGAGCAGAGATGGAAAAAGATGAAAAAATGAAGGCATTGGATGCGGCATTGGTACAGATAGAAAAACAGTACGGCAAAGGAGCCGTCATGAAATTGGGGGATCCCAGCGCACAGATGAATGTAGAGACGATTCCCACAGGTTCTTTGAGCCTGGATATTGCATTGGGGCTGGGCGGAATCCCGAAAGGAAGAATCGTGGAGATATACGGCCCGGAGTCCAGCGGTAAGACGACGGTGACGCTGCATATGATTGCGGAAGTACAGAAACGGGGAGGCATTGCGGGCTTCATTGATGCGGAACATGCCCTTGATCCGGTATATGCAAAGAATATAGGGGTGGATGTGGATAATTTATACATATCGCAGCCGGATAACGGTGAACAGGCATTGGAAATTACGGAGACAATGGTACGATCCGGTGCGGTGGATATTGTAGTCGTGGACTCTGTAGCTGCGCTTGTGCCGAAAGCGGAGATTGAGGGGGATATGGGGGACAGCCATGTGGGGCTGCAGGCACGTTTAATGTCGCAGGCACTGCGGAAGCTGACGGCTGTGATCAGCAAATCCAATTGTACGGTGGTTTTCATTAACCAGCTGCGTGAGAAGGTGGGGGTTATGTTCGGCAATCCGGAAACAACTACGGGAGGACGGGCATTGAAGTTCTATTCGTCGGTGCGTCTGGATGTCAGAAGGATAGAAGCCTTAAAGCAGAGCGGGGAAGTGATTGGCAACAGAACAAGGGTAAAGGTTGTGAAGAATAAGATTGCTCCTCCTTTTAAAGAAGCGGAATTCGATATTATGTTCGGAGAAGGCATTTCTGCCGTGGGTGATATTTTGGATTTGGCAGCGGAAAATAATATTGTGAATAAAAGCGGGGCATGGTATGCCTATAACGGAAATAAGATTGGGCAGGGGCGTGAGAATGCCAAGCAGTATCTGCGAGACAATCCCGAAATCTGTAATGAGGTGGAGCATAAGGTAAGGGAGCATTTCGGGCTGGAGAAAGATGCCGCGGCTGCTCCGGCAGAGCCGGAATCCGTGCCGAAGGCAAAGACAGCAAAGGCGGAAAAGAGTTCCGAAAAAGAGAAGAAAGAAAAGGCTTCCAAGGCGGAAGTGAAGGAAGACACTCTCAAAGCCGAATAGGCAGGGTTTGGCCGGATGTGCCTGTTCCGTGCAGGCAGGGGGAAGGAATCTTGTCATGGCAGTCCATACGCAGTGACAGGGGGATAAGGATAGGTTAAAGGAATGTTTGTAACAAAGATAGAGGAACTGGATAAAAAAAGGGCGCGTATTTTTCTGGATATGGAGTTTGCCTTTGTATTATACAAGGCAGAACTGCGCGAATATCAGTTAAAGGAAGGTGAGGAAATCGGTGCGGAAGAATATTCCCGGATTGTCGGGGAGATATTGCCGAAAAGGGCAAAACTGCGCAGCATGAATCTGCTGAAGGCAAAAGCGTATACGGAGAGGCAGCTTCGGGAGAAACTGCAGCGGGGGGAATATCCGGAAGAGATCATAGAGGAAGCAATTGCATATGTAAAATCCTTTGGCTATATTGACGACAGACAGTACGCACAGGATTTCATCGCTTATCATATGGCGGAGAGAAGCGGCAGGCGGATGGAGCAGGAACTGATGGCGAAAGGAATCCGCCGGGACATGATACGGGAAGCTATGGAAAATCTGGCGCAAGAGGGGGAAACACCGGATGATTTATCGGTGGCAAAAAAAATTTTAATGAAAAAAAATTATGATCCGGAAACTGCCACAATCAAGGAAAAACAGAAGCTGTCAGCATTCTTATACCGAAAAGGTTTTCAAATGGACACAATAAGAAGCGTACTTGCACTTGACATTAGCGCAATTTAAGTTTAGAATTTAAGTGTTGTAAAATCGCTTGTTAGAATGTTTCAATCGGAATCTGGTTTGATTCTTACGGCAACCGGCAGAAAAATACGCCGGTTACCATAACCCTCCGGGGGGATGCGTACGATTTCTGTAAGAAAGACTTTGCGTTTAGGCGCGGCAGAAATCGGCGCAGGAAATATCATAAGGGAAGGAACTTAGATGTTTCCTGATACATTCTATAATAGATATTGGTACAATGAAAACTAAATAAGGAGGTGCTCCTGTACATGTATGTTGCAATTGCAGTAATCGCAACTTTGGTTATCTCGGTGCCGATTACCGCAGCCGTGGCGACTGCTTACCGGAAAAAGGTAGTGGAATCCCAGATCGGCAATGCGGAGGATAAGGCAAGGGAGATTATTGATGAGGCACTGAAAACTGCTGAGACAAAGAAAAGGGAATCACTGCTTGAAGTCAAGGAAGAGTCCATCCGTACTAAGAACGAGCTGGACAAGGAGATTAAAGAGCGGAGAGCCGAGGCGCAGCGTTACGAGCGCAGAGTTCAGCAGAAGGAAGAAAACATCGATAAGAAAGCAGAAGCCATCGAGAAAAAAGAAGCGAGTCTGGCATCCAGAGAAGAATCTCTGGCCAAATTACGCGAAGAAGTTACGAAACTCAATGAACAGAGACTACAGGAACTGGAACGAATCTCAGGATTAACCTCCGAACAGGCAAAAGATTATCTGTTAAAAATTGTGGAAGACGAAGTGAAACATGAAACTGCTGTAATGATTAAAGAAATGGAGAGCAGGGCAAAGGAAGAAGCGGACAAGAAGGCAAAAGAATATGTGATCAGTGCCATACAGAAATGCGCGGCGGATCATGTATCCGAAACAACAATTTCTGTCGTGCAGCTTCCGAATGACGAGATGAAAGGCAGAATCATCGGCAGGGAGGGTAGGAATATCAGAACTCTTGAAACGATGACAGGCGTTGACTTGATTATTGACGATACGCCGGAAGCAGTCATCCTGTCCGGTTTTGATCCGATCCGGCGTGAAGTTGCAAGGATTGCGTTGGAGAAGCTGATTGTGGACGGACGTATCCATCCGGCCAGAATCGAAGAGATGGTGGAGAAGGCGCAGAAGGAAGTTGAAGTAATGATCAAGGAAGAGGGAGAGGCCGCTACGCTGGAGGTTGGTGTACACGGTATTCATCCGGAATTGATTAAACTGCTGGGAAAGATGAAATTCCGTACCAGTTACGGGCAGAATGCGCTGAAACATTCCATTGAGGTTGCCCAACTGTCCGGGCTTCTGGCCGCAGAGATGGGGCTGGACGTAAGGATGTCCAAGAGGGCAGGCTTGCTGCATGACATCGGCAAGGCCGTGGATCACGAAATGGAAGGTTCCCATATTCAGCTGGGCGTTGAACTTTGTAAAAAGTACAAAGAGTCGGCAATGGTCATTAATGCAGTGGAAGCGCATCACGGTGATGTGGAGCCGCACTCACTGATTGCCTGCCTTGTACAGGCTGCCGATACCATTTCGGCGGCAAGGCCGGGTGCCAGAAGAGAAACGTTGGAAACATATACAAGCAGATTGAAACAATTAGAAGATATTACGAATAATTTTAAAGGTGTCGATAAATCTTTTGCAATACAGGCGGGTAGAGAGATTCGTGTAATGGTAGTTCCGGAACAAATCACTGATGCTGACATGGTGCTGTTAGCAAGGGACATTTCAAAGCAGATTGAAGCAGAACTGGAATATCCCGGCCAGATTAAAGTCAATGTCATCAGGGAGTCGCGTGTAATAGAATATGCGAGATAAAACAGCATAGTCGGACAAAATAAGGAAAGTATTGAAGACATAAGTTTTCAATGCTTTCCTTTTTCCTTTTTTCCTGTAAAATACGGAATGATACTGTTCTGCATGACTTTATTGGTGTCCAATTGATGCAAAAAATAGAGATTGGAAAAGATCAAGCCCTTTCATTGATAAAATATAATGTACTGTGAACATGCTTTTGTACTAATAGATTTTCAAGTAAGGGAAAGAAATTGTGCTTCCTATAAATATTGTCTATAATAGAATAAAGAATGGAGGTGTAAGGATGGATGCATTGAGAAAACAAGAGATTTTTACGATAGATGATATCTATGCGTTGCCGGAAGGGGAACGGGCAGAATTGATTGATGGGAAAATTTATTATATGGCACCACCGAGCAGGACGCATCAAAAGATCAGTGGCAAGCTTTATCAGACAATAGCGAATTATATTGATGGTAAAGGAGGGAAATGTGAGATATATGCTGCTCCATTTGCAGTATTTTTAAATAATGATAACATAAATTATATGGAACCTGACATTTCCGTGATTTGTGATTTGTCTAAGATAGACGATAAGGGATGTCACGGTGCTCCGGATTGGGTGATTGAAATAGTTTCACCAGGAAGCAAGCCAATGGACTATTTCACAAAGCTATTTAAATATCGGACAGTAGGTGTCAGGGAGTATTGGATCGTTGATTCTGCAAAAGAGATGGTGGTGGTATACAGATTTGAAAAAGAAACAATGGAAGAGTATTCTTTTGGCGAGGATGTGCCGGTAGGAATTTATGAGGGATTTTCTATAAAAGTAGTAGTATAAATAATATAATAGTTTCATGCTTTCCTTTTTTCCGTTTTTACTGTAAAATACTGAATGATAACGATTTGGCATAAAAAGGGTAAATTGTATCTGGATCATTCATCAGGCAGGCCGGAGGCGGACAGGAAAATCGGAAACGGCGGTGTCTGCAAGGGCTGGCTTGCATACGGCAGAGCAAGGAGGTTTCGCATATGGCGGAAGAATTTAAGAGACTGAACAGGGAATTAATGTACCACGGAACTATTGTGGATTTTTACAAGGATACAGTGCTGGTTCCTAACGGAAACGTGGCGGAATGGGATTTTATCGGCCATAAGGGAGCGGCGGCGGTGGTTCCGGTCAGGGAGGACGGCAGGATTCTGATGGTGCGTCAGTATAGGAATGCTTTGGATCGGTATACATTAGAAATTCCGGCCGGCGGGCTGAATGGGGCTTCGGAACCTACGATGGATGCGGCGGCAAGGGAATTGGAGGAAGAGACAGGATACCGTTCCGATCATTTGGAACTCTTGCTTACAATCCGTACTACGGTGGCATTCTGCAATGAAAAAATTGATATTTATGTGGCAAGGGATATGGAGAAGGGGGAACAGCATCTGGATGAGGATGAGTTTATTCATGTGGAGGCTTATACTGTAGAGGAACTGTGTAATATGATTTTGTCCGGGAAGATTGAAGATTCTAAGACAATTGCGGCCATTATGTCTTACCGCGTAAAATATTGTGGGTAAAAGATTCATGTCTTCTTGGGGACACGCATATATTGTAAAAATATAAAGTGTCGGGAAGCTATTATGTATCAGACATATGGGACAGACAGCCGGCATGTACGCTGGCTGTATTTATTTCTGGGGGGTTTCTGCGCAGGAGTTTTGGTTCTGAATATATGGCGGAATTATTTTCTGCAGGATATGGAGCTGTTAAGCGCATCCTCGCTGAGCCGTCTCAAATTTCTGGAAGTGGACGGAAAAGCTTTCTTCGGTTATGTGCTGCGGGAACGGCTGGGAACGGCAGCGATGCTTTGTCTGCTGGCCACTACCTATATAGGAGGGGCTGCCGTGTCGGCATATGCTCTATGGATGGGGACAATGGCGGGAATTTTTTTGTCCGTGGCATCCGTCCGATATGGGCTGAGGGGGATTGTATTGGTCTTGGTAAGCGTGCTGCCCCATTATTTATTGCTGGTGCCTGCCTGCATAATGCTTATGGACTGGTGCTGCTGTCTGAACATGGCAATGTATCATCCGGAGCGGCTGGGAGAGGCGGGGTATGGCAGGGGAAAGCAATATCTGGTCAGGAAAATACCGCGTCTGCTTATGATGGCGGGTATCCTTATCGCGGGGAGCGCAGTGGAAAGCTATGTGAACCCGATGCTGCTGTCTGCTTTCCTGAAGATATTCTGAAGTGCTGCCCAAAAGGCTGACATGCTGTCGAAACAAGCCATCGAAACAAGCCGGCATTTAGGCACTGTATCTGAGTGCCTAAATGCCGGCTCGTTTGCCGCAGGGCAAAAGCGTGTCCGAATGAAAATATGATTCCTAAAGCGTGCCGCAGTCGCCAAATGTCTGCAGGCAGCCACTTGGCTCGTTGCCTGCGGAAATAAATAGTTCCGTAGGCTCGCCGGGCATTTTGCCCGGCTGCATGGTGCGTACGATGCTGTATATGTTTTTATCTCGGACAGCTGCGCAGGCACAAAACCGAAAGTTGGCCGGAGCCATAGGTTCCGCAAGCTAAAATGCAACAAATGCAATAAGTTATATATTGTCGGCAATATCATAAATTAGGCGTTCCGAGTCTTTCCAGCCCAGGCATGGGTCGGTAATGGATTTTCCGTAAATGCCTTCCCCGATCTTCTGACAGCCTTCTTCAATATAGCTTTCTACCATGACGCCTTTCACAAGCTGATGAATGTCTGCATTTAGCTTCCGGCTGTGCATGACTTCTTTGACAATCCGAATCTGCTGTTTAAATTGTTTATCGGAGTTATTGTGGTTTGCGTCGATGATGCAGGCCGGGTGTTTTAAGTCACGTTGGGCGTAGAGGTTGAGGAGAGTGTTCAGGTCTTCATAATGGTAGTTGGGAAGACTTCTCCCGTATTTGTTTACCGAGCCGCGCAGAATCGTGTGCGTCAGATCATTCCCCGTTGTTTTCACTTCCCATCCGCGGTAAATAAAAGAGTGGGGGTGCTGGGCGGCATAGACGGAATTCAGCATTATGGAAAAATCGCCGCTGGTAGGGTTTTTCATGCCTGCCGGGACATCAAAGCCGCTGACGGTCAGCCGATGCTGCTGATCTTCCACGGAACGGGCTCCGATGGCCACATAGGAAAGAATGTCCGATACATAACGCCAGTTTTCGGGATAGAGCATTTCGTCCGCGGCCGTCAGCCCCGATTCCTCGATGGCACGGATCTGCATCTTCCGCATGGCAATAAGGCCCGCTAAAAAATCAGGTTTTTTTTCCGGGTCGGGCTGGTGTACGATTCCTTTATAACCTTCTCCGGTTGTGCGTGGTTTATTGGTATAGATTCTCGGTATTAAGATCAGCTTGTCCTTCACTTTTTCGCTTATTTTAGCAAGGCGGTTTACATAGTCGCAGACGGCATCTTCGTTATCGGCGGAACAAGGGCCGATAATGACAAGGAATTTGTTGCTTTTGCCGGTAAGTACTTCCCGTATTTCGCCGTCCCTGCGCTGTTTTAACTGTACCAGTTTTTCGGGGAGGGGGAATTCGGCCCGTATCTCATCGGGAGTCGGCAGTTTTTTTATAAAATCAAATGACATTTCTGTACCTCCAAGGTGTGTTGTAATGTGCCATGCGATTCCGTAGGCAGAGGGAAATATAGCGTTCGGATGCCGCCGGAGTGCGCCGCGGCAGCATCGTGGCGGCACTGTTTAAAATCCCGTGCGGGCCTGCGGCCCCTGCTTGTGCCTATGGGAATCCAAAACATAGACATTATAATATATACGGTCAGGTTGTGCAAGGAAAAATGGCGGCTGTGCCATGGCAAACGCGCCAAATCCGGGGCGCATAGTGGGCCGGCTCTTCTAACGTAAATATTTCCGAACGGCAAATACGCACAGAAGAGTCTGCAGCAATTGGCTGGCCAGCAGCCCATACAGATATCCTTGGATTCCCAATACCGGAATCAGCCAGAATACGAAAAACAGGCGGAAGAGCAGGCTGACCATGCTGAAAAGGAAAGTAGAGGCAGTGCGTCCCAAGCCGTTTAATATGCTGTTCAGGGTGCTGGCTACATACATAAAAGGGCAGATGAAGCTTAAAGTGATAATGAAACTGCCTGCCAGCGTGCTGTTGTACAAGACTTTGCCGGCAAAACGGCCGAACAGAAGAAACATGCCGGTGCAGAGGAAGCCCAGAAGCAGGCAATACTGAATGGATTTGCGGACTGCTTTGCGGACCGCTCCGTGGTTGCCGCTGTCGTCGGCTTCCGACACGATGGGAAGGAGCAGCACGGAGACGGAGTTGGTAATGGCCGAAGGAAAGAGAATCAGCGGCAGGGCCATTCCGGTCAGCACACCGTAGACACTCAGCGATTTTGCATTGTCGTAGCCGTAACGCTGCAGGCATTGGGGGATGTAGATGGCCTCTATGCTTTGCAGGAAATTGATTGACGTACGGTTCAGGGAAAGCGGTACGGCAAGGGCCAGCAGCCTCCTGGCATTGCTGATATAAGCGCATACCGGCTGTTTTGCCTTCTTTATCGGATTGTATGCATCCGCCAGAGTGCAGAAGCGGAAATAGATGGCGGCCAGACAGAACAGCATGGAGGCAGCTTCGCCGATGATAAGCCCGACAACGGCAAAGCTGATGGTGGGTTTATAGCCCCTGGAAGTATAATATATGTAAATGAGATAAACGCTTCCCACCCGTATGATCTGTTCCGCCAACTGGGCCAAAGAAGGAACCGAGGTCTTTCGGATTCCGTAGAAATAGCCGTTAATGCAGGAGTGTACCGTAGTCATCGGTATGGAAAGGGCGATAATGCGGAGCAAGGGGGCAGTCCTTGGCTCAAACAGAAGCTTTTCTGCAATGGTATCCGAGAATAGGTAAATATATGCGGTGCAGCCGGCGGAAAGCAGCATGGATATGCCGAAGCCGGTAAAAAGGGTACGGAAGGAATTTCTGTAGTCGTGGGTGGTGGTTTCGCTTGCCACGAATTTTGAGATGGCGGTCTGGATTCCGGATACAGTCAGGGAAAAGGACAGTGCCAGTACCGGAGCGGTAAGCTGGTACAGTCCCATACCTTCGGCACCAAATACGCGGGAAAGGAAGATGCGGTAAAAAAAGCCGATGAAGCGGCTGACAAAACCGGTAACGGTTAAAATAATGGTGCCTATGATAAGAGGATTTGTTTTCTTCATGCAATACCTGCGGAAAGAGTTTGTTTATAAATATATGCAATGGGGTTTATTGACAGAACAAGTCGCCCGTGGTATAGTGAAATCATTCAATCCGTAGTGGTTTACTAGGAATTAAACGGGATTCCTATTCATAAAATATAAGTCAGGAAAGGACCGAAAGAAAATGATGGGACAGTCAATATATTTGGATCATGCGGCGACGACGAAAACGTCGCCAGAGGCTGTAGCGGCAATGCTGCCGTATTTTACCGATTATTATGGGAATCCAAGCAGCATATATTCTGCCGGTACGGCGGCCAAGGGAGCAGTGATGCAGGCGAGGGAAACGATTGCCGCAACCTTAGGCGTTAAGACAAACGAGATTTATTTCACGGCCGGCGGCTCGGAAGCCGATAATTGGGCGTTGGTTGCCGCGGCAGAGGCTTATGCGTCCAAGGGCAGACATATCATTACATCCAAAATCGAGCATCATGCGGTGCTGCATACTTGCGCATATCTGGAAAAAAGAGGATTTGAGGTTACCTATATGGATGTGGACGAAAACGGCATATTGCAACCGGAGGAACTGAGACGTGCCATTCGCCCCGACACCATATTGATTTCAGTGATGTTTGCGAACAATGAGATTGGCACGGTGCAGCCGATCAAAGAAATCGGAGCCATCGCCCGGGAACAGGGGATTCTGTTTCATACGGATGCGGTGCAGGCTTATGGGCATATGCCGATACGGGCAGAGGAAATGAATATTGATATGCTGAGTGCCAGCGGGCATAAATTTTACGGGCCGAAAGGGATTGGCTTTCTGTATATCCGCACGGGCCTGAAGCTGCGTTCTTTTCTCCATGGCGGACAGCAGGAGCGGGGGCGCCGGGCGGGAACCGAAAACGTGCCGGGAATAGTAGGAATCGGCAAGGCGGCGGAACTGGCTTTCCAACGGATGGAGGAAAATACAAAGAAAGAGCGGGCACTGCGGGATTATCTGATTGACAGGATTGAAAAAGAGATACCTTATTGCAGGCTGAACGGTGACAGGGAGAGACGGCTTTCCAATAATGTGAATTTCAGCTTTCGGTTTGTGGAAGGAGAGTCGCTGCTTATAATGCTGGATATGAAAGGAATCTGTGCGTCCAGCGGTTCGGCATGCACTTCCGGTTCTCTGGATCCGTCCCATGTGCTGCTTTCCATTGGGCTGCCTCATGAAATCGCCCATGGTTCCCTGCGGATGACGGTAGGTGCGGAGAATACCATGGAGGAGATGGACCGGACGGTGGAAGCGATAAAAGAAATTGTGGGAAAACTGCGGGAAATGTCTCCCCTATATGAGGACTTTATAAAAAAGAACGGTCAATAGGCCGAAAAGGGGAAAGGAAAGCGGGAGAGCCGGAATCAGATTTATGTGCCGGAAAAGGCATGGAAACGTTGTCAGAAAAGAAAGAGGGAATCATTTATGTATAGCGAAAAAGTGATGGATCATTTTCAGAATCCGAGAAATGTAGGAGAAATAGAAGATGCCAGCGGAGTCGGCACGGTGGGTAACGCAAAGTGCGGGGACATCATGAGAATATATTTGGATATCGACGGTAACGGCATTATACAGGACTGCAAGTTTAAAACGTTCGGATGCGGCGCAGCCGTGGCGACCAGCAGCATGGCGACAGAACTGGTAAAAGGGAAAAGCATTGAGGAAGCCATGAAAGTGACCAATAAAGCAGTTATGGAAGCATTGGATGGCCTGCCTCCGGTGAAGGTGCATTGCTCCCTGCTGGCGGAGGAGGCAATCCATGCGGCATTATGGGATTATGCAAAGAAACACGGGATAGAGATCGAGGGGCTAAAGCCGCCTAAGTCGGATATCCATGAGGATGAGGAAGAAGGGGAAGAGTATTAAACAACAATAGCGGCTGACCATAAGAGGAAGAGATGAAAGTTACACATACGTTTGAACCGATTTACGACAATCAATCAAAGATATTGATACTGGGCACTTTCCCGTCGGTGAAGTCCAGGGAAAACGCCTTCTATTACGGGCATCCTCAGAACCGGTTCTGGAAGGTGCTGGCGGGGCTTGTCGGCGAGAAAGTGCCGGTAAGCATAGAAGAGAAAAAAGCATTGCTTTTAACGCATGGCTTTGCCATATGGGATGTGATCCGTACTTGCCAAATAGAGGGTTCCAGCGACAGTTCCATCCGGGATGTGGAAGCCAATGACATTGCGGGGCTGCTGCGGAACAGTCCCATAAAGAGGATTTACGGTAACGGCGATAAGGCCTGTCAGCTATACAACCGTTTCTGCAGGGAAAGCGCCGGGATGGAAATCCATAAACTGCCGTCCACCAGTCCGGCCAATGCGGCATTTTCCTTGGACAGGCTGTTGGGCTGCTGGAGGGAGATTCTGGAAGGATAGGAAGGTTTTTGGGAATGAAGGAAACAGTAGTGGTAGGGATGTCGGGAGGCGTGGATTCTTCGGTGGCCGCATATTTGCTGCAGGAGCAGGGATACCATGTCATAGGCGTGACGATGCAGGTCTGGCAGGAGCAGGACGAGGCGGCAAAAGAGGAAAGCGGCTGCTGCGGCCTTTCCGCAGCGGAGGATGCAAGGAGAGTGGCACAGTTCCTTGGCATTCCGCATTATGTGATGAATTTCAGGAAAGAATTCCGGGAAAAAGTGACGGATTATTTTGTGGAAGAGTATTTGCGCGGGCGGACACCCAATCCCTGTATTGCCTGCAACCGGTATGTGAAATGGGAGTCGCTTCTGCAAAGAAGCCTGGCGCTGGGGGCGGACTATATTGCCACCGGCCATTATGCCAGAGTGGAGAGGCTGCCAAACGGCCGATATGCATTGCGCAATTCGGTAACGGAGGCGAAAGACCAGACCTATGCCTTATATAATCTGACGCAAGATCAGCTGGCTCATACATTGATGCCGGCAGGGGATTATGAAAAAAGCCAGATCCGCGAGATTGGGCGCAAGCTGGGGCTGCCGGTGGCGGACAAGCCGGACAGTCAGGAGATATGCTTTATTCCGGACAACGATTATGCAGGCTTCATAGACCGGCAGGCAGGGGAGCGTGTGCCCGGTCCCGGAAATTTCGTGACGGCTTCGGGGGAAATCATAGGCCGGCATAAAGGCATTACCCATTATACGGTGGGGCAGCGCAAGGGGCTGCATCTGGCTCTCGGCCATCCGGTGTTTGTGACCCGGATATGTCCGGAGACGAACGAAGTAATGATAGGAGAAAACGACGACGTATTTTCCCGGGAACTGACCTGCGGCCGGATAAATTATATGGGGATGGAGAATCTGGAGGAACCCAGGAATGCCATAGTGAAAGTAAGGTATGCCCATAAAGGAACCCCCTGCCGCATAGAAAGGATAGGGGAAGATAAAGTCAGATGTATTTTTCAGGAACCGGTACGCGCAGTGACTCCTGGGCAGGCGGCGGTTTTCTATGAAAACGGCTATGTTCTCGGCGGCGGGACTATTTTATGATGCTGGGCAGCGGCAGGCCGGAAAATCAAATATCTGGGAGGACGGCATAAGGGCGTACGGCACCGAGGGTAAAGCGGCAGGCCGGAAAACGGTATCTGTCTTGGAAAGCGCAAGGAAAAACGTAAAGAAAAACGTAAAGAAAAGCGCAAAGAAAAATGTAAAGAAAAACGCAAAGGAATACGGCATCGGAAAAGGAAGATGCGGAATTCGGATTGGGAGATCAGAGCATGGCAGTGTTGGCAGATTATCATTTACATTCCTCTTTTTCAGGGGATTCCGAGACTCCGATGGAGGAGATGATAGAGAAAGGGCTGGAACTTGGGCTGAAGCAGATGTGTTTCACGGAGCATATGGACATGGATTTTATCTATGTGAAACCGGAAGAAACGGGCATGTTTGAACTGGATACGGAGGCTTACCGGTGCGGCCTGAAAAAATGCAGGGAAAAATACGCAGACAGAATAACGATAGGCTGCGGAGTGGAAATCGGGGTACAGCCCCATATTTCGGAAAAACTGACGGACTATGTGAACAGGCATGATTTTGATTTTGTCATTGCATCCTCCCATGTCTGCAATCGGAAAGACCCGTATTACCCTTATTTTTACGAAGGAAGGAGCGAGAGCGAGGCATACGGTGAATATTTTGCCTCCATTTTGGACAATTTAAAAAAGTTCAGTGACTTTGACGTATACGGGCATCTGGATTATGTAGTGCGGTACGGGCCCAACAAGGACGGGGAATATAGCTACGGAAAATACAAAGAAATATTGGACACCATCTTGGAATGGCTGGCATGTCATGGGAAAGGAATAGAAATCAATACTGGAGGATTAGGCTATGGGCTGAAAGAACCCAACCCCTGTACGGACATTATCCGGCGTTACCGGGAACTGGGCGGTGAGACTGTCACCATTGGCTCCGATGCACATGTGCCGGAACGTATCGCTCAAAGTTTCTCCCGTGCGGAAGAAATACTGAAAAATTGCGGCTTTCAATATTATGCGGTATTTTCCGGACGAGTTCCGCAGTATATCAAATTATGATTTCAAATCAATTCCGCATCCGCAGTCCTCGGTACTTTGTTCAGGAGGGCAGCATACGGCATAACATTTCAAAGTAAACCATGCCAAATGTAAATATTTTTCAATTATGTCTTGAATTTTTTGGACAAATTAGGTAAAATAAAGTTGTTGATAAAATTTTGTCAATCATTTTACAATGGTTGTAAAATAGTATAAACAAATTCATTTTTAGGAGGAAACTAAAATGGCAGTAAGAGTAGCAATTAATGGTTTCGGCCGTATTGGTCGTCTTGCTTTCAGACAGATGTTTGGGGCAGAAGGATACGAAGTAGTGGCAATCAACGATTTGACAAGCCCTAAGATGTTGGCTCATTTGTTGAAATACGACTCTTCACAGGGCAAATATGCAAAAGCTGACACAGTGACAGCTGGTGAAGATTCCATTACCGTTGACGGAAAGACTATTACTATCTATAAAGAAGCAGATGCGAACAAACTTCCTTGGGGAGAACTGAAAGTAGATGTTGTTCTTGAATGTACCGGTTTCTATACATCCAAAGACAAAGCACAGGCTCACATCAATGCCGGCGCTCGTAAGGTTGTTATCTCTGCACCTGCAGGAAATGATCTTCCTACTATCGTTTTCAATGTTAACCATGAGACATTGAAACCGGAAGATACCATTATTTCCGCTGCATCCTGCACAACAAACTGCTTGGCTCCTATGGCTAAGGCATTGAATGACTTGGCTGGAATTAAGTCCGGTATCATGAGCACAATCCATGCATATACAGGCGATCAGATGATTCTTGACGGACCTCAGAGGAAAGGCGATCTGAGAAGAAGCCGTGCAGGCGCTGTCAATATCGTTCCTAACTCCACAGGCGCTGCAAAGGCAATCGGCCTTGTTATCCCTGAACTGAACGGCAAGCTGATCGGTTCTGCTCAGCGTGTTCCTACACCGACAGGTTCTACCACAATCTTGGTTGCAACGGTTGAAAAATCTGTAACTAAGGAAGAAATCAATGCAGCTATGAAAGCAGCAGCTACAGAGTCCTTCGGATACAATGAAGATGAAATCGTTTCCTCCGATATCGTAGGAAGTACCTATGGTTCTATCTTTGATGCTACACAGACCATGGTTGGCGCTGACAATCTTGTACAGGTTGTTTCTTGGTATGACAATGAGAACTCCTATACAAGCCAGATGGTAAGGACAATCAAATACTTCTCTGAGTTAGCATAATCTGAGAAGGGTGTCCCGGGCAGCTGAGTGCTGTCCAGAGTAGGCATAAAAAGACCTATCAAGGTCCGGTCTTATGGACCGGGCCTTTTTGTAAGCCTGCTTTTGGCCGTCCGGGCTGCGGGCAGACGGCCGTAAACAGAAACAGACGTATTGATTATTTTATTATTGGAGGCATAGTCATGGGGTTAAATAAGAAGTCAGTAGATGATATTAATGTCAGCGGAAAGCGCGTCCTTGTAAGATGCGATTTCAATGTGCCGCTGAAGAACGGTGAAATTACGGATGAGACTCGTATTGTAGCGGCGCTTCCTACCATTCAGAAGCTGCTGAAGGATGGCGGAAAAGTGATTCTCTGCTCCCACCTTGGAAAAGTAAAGAACGGCCCTAACGAAGGCGAGTCTTTGGCGCCGGTTGCCAAGAGGCTTTCCGAAAAACTGGGCAAAGAAGTTAATTTTGTGGCTGATTACAATGTAACAGGCGAAGCGGCTACGGCAGCGGTAGAGGCTATGAAAGAAGGAGATGTGGTATTGCTTCAGAATACCCGTTTCCGCGGAAAAGAAGAGACAAAGAACGGTGAAGAATTCAGTAAAGAACTGGCTGACCTTGCGGACGTATATGTATGCGATGCATTCGGATCCTCTCATCGGGCACATGCTTCCGTTGCAGGCGTAACGGATGTAGTGCGTGCAAAGGGCGGCGAGTGTGCAGTAGGTTACCTGATGCAGAAAGAGATAGATTTCCTCGGGAATGCCGTAGAAAATCCGGTAAGGCCTTTCGTGGCAATTTTGGGCGGTGCAAAAGTTGCGGATAAGCTGAATGTTATCAATAACCTTTTGGAGAAATGCGACACGCTCATTATCGGCGGAGGTATGGCATTCACATTCTTAAAGGCAAAAGGATATGAAATCGGCAATTCTCTGGTAGACGAAGAAAAACTTGACTATTGCAAGGAAATGATGGAGAAAGCGGAGAAATTGGGCAAGAAACTGCTGCTTCCCGTAGATACCACGATTGCAGCCGGATTCCCCAATCCTATTGATGCGGAAATCGAAGTTTCCATGGTAGATGCAGACAAGATTCCTGCCGATAAGGAAGGACTTGATATCGGTGAAAAGACAGCGGAATTGTATGCGGAAGCAGTGAAGTCCGCTAAGACCGTTGTTTGGAACGGGCCTATGGGAGTATTTGAGAATCCGATTCTTGCAAAAGGCACAATTGCAGTGGCAAAGGCTCTGGCTGAGACAGACGCTACGACAATTATCGGCGGCGGCGACAGCGCGGCAGCAGTTAACCAGTTAGGGTTTGCCGACAAGATGAGCCATATTTCCACCGGCGGCGGCGCTTCCCTTGAGTTCTTAGAGGGTAAGGAACTGCCGGGCGTGGTAGCGGCTGACGATAAATAGTGAATGACTCCGCAGTGCGGGGATATGATTTCCGGGGCAGCCGGACGGATATGGGACGGCTGCCTCCGAAGGAAGCAATGTGAATAAATAAAGGAGAGAAAAAAATGGCCAGAAAGAAAATTATTGCCGGCAACTGGAAGATGAATATGACTCCCAGCGAAGCAGTAGAATTAGTGAATACTTTAAAACCGTTGGTAGCAACAGAAGAGGCAGATGTAGTATTCTGTGTGCCTGCCATTGATATTATTCCTGCAATGGAAGCAGCGAAAGGAACGAATATCCAGATCGGTGCGGAAAATATGTATTTTGAGGAAAAAGGTGCTTATACGGGAGAAATTTCCCCGAATATGCTTACCGATGCAGGCGTAAAGTATGTAATCATCGGCCACTCCGAAAGAAGGGAATATTTTGCGGAAACCGATGAGACGGTGAACAAGAAGGTTCTGAAGGCATTTGAACATAACATTACGCCGATTATCTGCTGCGGGGAATCGCTGACACAGAGAGAGCAGGGCATTACCATTGACTGGATTCGTCAGCAGATTAAGATTGCATTCCTGGATGTTACGGCAGAGCAGGCAGCAACGGCAGTTATCGCTTATGAGCCTATCTGGGCAATCGGCACGGGCAAGACAGCGACTACGGAACAGGCGCAGGAAGTATGTAAGGCAATCCGTGACTGCATCGGGGAAATCTATGATGATGCAACAGCAGCGGCTATCCGTATCCAGTACGGCGGATCCGTGAATGCGGCAACGGCTCCCGAACTGTTCAGCCAGCCGGATATTGACGGCGGCTTAGTGGGCGGAGCAGCTTTGAAACCGGATTTTGGCAAGATCGTGAATTATAAATAATAATTAAGAAAAAACAGCAGAACAGGAGTATCAAAGGAAGCAAGATCCTTTGGTGCTCCTGTTTAAGTTTCCGGTTTATAAAATTAAGAAAATTTCATCGTGGCTTTAATTCGAAAACGTTGATTTTTTGGCCTGTACAATCGAAAAAGCATTCTGCGTGATTGATCCAGTTATTTGCGCAACGATGTACTAGGGGAGCGGAACTTACGCACCACAGCTTCAAAAAAAATGGAAAGAAGAGGAAGTGATATAATATGATATAAACCGGAATAATAGATATAGGGCATGGATTTTATCAGGGTGAGGAATCCAAGTGTCCGATTATATAAACTTACGGAGGGAGGGAACTGCCGTGGAAAGCATTCTGTGTGTGGATATTCCGGTGCAGATGATATCATGCACGGATACCAATGGGAAAATAACACCCATCCGGTTTCGCTTTCAGGATAGGAATGATGAAATCGTAACAATCCATATAGATAAAATTGTTTCCGTCAGTCAGGAGCGCAGTTCCCTTGGAGCGAATTTTGTCTGCACTGCCTCCTTATACGGAACGGAGAGGACATTTCGGTTAAGGTATAACTATTATGCGCACGAATGGAGGATGTCCGGGATTGGCGGATAAGAGGGACTGTTATTGTATTTCGTCAATGCTTTCCGCAAAGGAACCTCTGATTTCATAAATTTCATGAAAAGGGATGGAAGTTCCGTCTTCCATAATAATCAGATGTTCTCTCTCATCTACTTTTTTTACAATCCCCGAAACCTGCAGGTAAGAGCCTCCTGCTTTCCGGGAATCGGGAACAAAATAGGTGATGGCAGCTTCCGGTTTCATGGAGAGATGCTCTCGGATCATCTGAAGCTTTATGTCCAGTTCCTCTTTTTTATTTTCATCCAGTTCCGGTTTTCTTTCGGTCAGCCTGGCTGTTTCGGCAATGGCGGCTTCATATCCGGTCAGTGCGGCAAACGGCGAAAACTGTGCGGCCCGGTCCGCTGCTGTCATTTGCGGATGTCTGGCGGATACATGGTGCGGAAGATGGATGATATCGTCATATTGTCCCATTATGCCTTATGCCCTCCAATCTGTTGATTTCTTTCGATGGCAGTTGCGCCTTTCTCCAGATTCATGCCTTTCAGAATAGCATTCTTTCCGTATTTTTTTCTGACGGAAAGAACCGCTTCCTGCATGGCCCGTTCTTTTTTCAAGGCAGCTTCCTCTTTCTGCCTCTGCTTTTCCAATGCTTCGTAATCCGTGAATAAATCCATCTGTGTAAAAGTTTCCTGTTCTGCTTCTCTGGCTGCGGATTCTTCCGTCAGGCGGTTTGCCGTAATATTAATCCTGCGGATCAGGAGCCGGTCATCTATAATACGCTCGTAAAGGCTTATGACGGCTTCCATAATCTGCCGGGCGGAGGATGTCCGTTTCTCAAGGCTGACTGTGCCATGAGCATGTTTCGGAACCTTTTTCCCGTAATGATTTACGGTAACCTCACCTTTGTAGTTTCTGCTGATTTCCGGATTTGCCATATTTTCGGAATCATATCCGATGGTAAGCGTTATCTGGTCTGTGACCAACTTCTTTTCGACCAAGTCCCAAATAAGCATATCGGTCATTTCTTTGACAATGAGCCTTGCCTTTTCACAGCTGTAAGGGCATTGCAGCACCTGACCGGAACTCAGGCAGTTTGTTTCCGGCTTGTATTGCTTAATCAGATCCAGTGTCACGGGTTCCCATCCCCATGCGTGGTCAATAAGAAGTTCGGCATTGATTCCGAATAGACGATATAGCAGTTCTTCGTTGTAATAGTTCCGGTCACTGCCTATGGAGCATCTGGCGATATCCCCCATGGTGAACATTCCGTTTTCGGCTAACCTTTTAGCATAGCCATGGCCAACCCGCCAAAAGTCAGTAATGGGCTTATGATCCCACAAAAGTTCCCTGTATGTCATCTCATCCAGTTCGGCAATACGGGTTCCGTTTTTATCAGGTTCCACATGCTTTGCCACAATATCCATGGCGACCTTGCACAAATAAAGGTTTGTGCCGATTCCGGCAGTGGCAGTGATGCCTGTCTGCGTGAAGATATCCTGCATGATTTTCATGGCAAATTCCCTGCCTGTGAGGGAATACGTTTTTAAGTAGGCAGTGGCATCTATAAATACTTCGTCAATGGAATATACATGAATGTCTTCCGGGGCAACATATTTAAGATAAATTTCATATATTTTGGCACTATACTCCATGTAATGTGCCATGCGGGGCTGTGCGATAATATAGGAGACGGAAAATTCCGGATGCTGCCGCAGTTCGTCTGCAAAACAGGATTCGCCAAGAAATTTGTGTTCCGGAGCTTGGGCTTTTCGCTGAAGATTCACTTCCCTGACTCTCTGCACGACTTCGAACAGTCTTGCCCGGCCGGAAATGCCATATGACTTCAGGGCAGGGGATACTGCCAGACAGATTGTTTTTTCCGTCCTTGATGCATCCGCCACAACCAGATTAGTGTTCATGGCATCAAGCTGCCTTTCCACACATTCCACGGAAGCGTAGAAAGATTTTAAGTCGATGGCAAAATAGATGCGGTTATGCTCCATGCTTCATTACCTCCTGCTGTCAAAGCCTATCTCCATATCATTCCCTGTTTTGACAGTTTTATATTATCACAGCTAAGCCAATCTTGCCAAATGCTTTGTTGCCGTTCGTAGGAATGTCATTCCGATAAGAACCAGCGGGCTTCAGGAATCCTGTTATGCCCAGAGCCATTCCGATAAGGAGCAGCCGGCACCAGGGATTATGTTATGCCTAGGACCGTTCCGATAAGACGCCGCCGACCCAGAGATCATGTTATGCCCAGGGCCGTTCCGATAAGGCGCAGCCGGCCTCAGGAATCCTGTTTTTTATTCGGACCTTCGAAAAACGCCGGCACTTAGGCACTGTATTTTAGTGCCTTAGTA
>CAJUIM010000065.1 GCA_910586275.1 uncultured Lachnospiraceae bacterium
TTTTCCGATTCCATGTACAAAAACTACATTTTCGTTCTGCTTGAGAGCATAAAGTTTCTTACGCAGCTTCTTTACATGTTTCATCTTTACAGCATCCCCGTAAACAATCTTTAGCTCATAAAGCTGTTCACACTCCGCAACAAAATCAGCAAGTTTTATCAGAAGCTTCGTCTGATTCTTTGTTACGGCTTTTTTCCAGACAAACGTATATTTATTTGCGCTGGCTTCAATTTTTGTACCATCTATGAAAATGGTTTCACCTGAAATCTCACCAAGATCAAAAAGTGTATTTGACATTTCCGCAAGAATACGCTTGGAACATGGTGCAAAATGGATGCTTCGAAACCGTGCAAAGGTTGCATGGTCCGGAACCGGTGCACCTTCCAAAAGAAACATGAAATTGATATCTCTTTTACAGTTAAGCTCCATGGAACGGGAAGAATAATCCCCATTCATGTAAGAGTAAAGTACAATCTTCAGAAGAGTTCTCGGGGATACTGAATTTATTCTTTCAGAAGCAGAATATAAGTCAGTCAAATCCATCGCCTCCACAAACTGACTCAGTAACCGCACAGAATCATCCTCCGGAATGATCGTTTCAATATTTAGCGGAAGTTTTAATTGATATCCGCTCTGATTTAGACTATAATTTTTTTGTAAATTAATGTGTTTGGTCATACATTAATCTTACACCAGCTGCCGGATTCTTTCGAGGTCTGGCAGTTATTTTTTTGCATAGGAAAGGAGCCGCGCACTAATTACTTAGTGCGACAGCCCCATTATTTTTAATATGGAATTTTTATAGTAATCTGTGTGCCCTTTGCTATATCAGAGTTTTCTAAAGTAAGCTGTCCGTTAAGCTGTTTGGTCATGCTGCTTGTAATATGCAGCCCCATCAAACAGGGCAAGGTTAGTGCCGATTCTCACTTTCCGAATGGCAGCCTTTCGTGAGGTCAGAGAGTTTATCAATAGCAAGGGAAATAGTAGGCTGAAAGAAAATATCATTTCCTTTGTTGCTTTCATACATAAAGTCTTTTAGCGGTTTGCTTGTGTATTCTGAAAAATCGCCGTATATTGCAAATCTTACACCATAATTTATAAACTTTTGCAGTATCTCACCTGCCAGACAAGTGCTTAAAATGAAGAAATCATCTGTAATAGCTTCTTTATTTATCGCAATATTTGTGCAGTCCGTTTCATATTTGACGGTCATAATCAAGTCTAAAGCAGACTGGACATTTGTAATCAGCAGATCATCGCTGCTCACAACGGCTATTTGTGTATTGTTTGTTCTTATAATTTCTGTTTTCATTATCTATCTCTATCAACTATTAGTTTTAAATTGTTTAACAACGGCTTTTGACTGCCGCTGCAAATGCCATAGGCTGACTTTTGCTTTCACCCTTTTGCATTTTTGCCCCTCCTGTGATTCATACAAACTGTCAATCAAATGATCAATCATAAAATCAAAGGTTTCCATATGATTTCTTGGAAGAATGTCTTTATTTTTGATGTTCATAATTAAAGAATAAATAATTGACATTGCCAAATCCACATCAACCTTAAATTTCAAATGCGGTTGGCTTAAAAAAAGCTGCTGACTCATATAGTTGGATTCCTGAATTTTTTTTGCCTGTTCCTCCGATAACTTGTTTATCAAAATTGTAAAATCCGTACTGGCTGCATCGTACAGAAAATTGTTTTTATCGTATTCCCGATAAATGAACTTTAGGGCTTTTGCGACACCATATTTATCCTGGTGTTCTTCCATCATTTTAGAAGCCGCATTGCAGATTTGTTCTTGCACAGAGCATAGCACATCACAAAAGAGAGCTTCTTTTGATTCAAAAAAAAGATAAAATGCCCCCTTAGAAATGCCGACCTGACTGCAAAGATCATCCACACTCGTTTTCTTATAGCCGTACTGTGTCCAGTTTTGCTTACAGGCTTCCCGCAAACTTCTTCGGATATTTTCTTTTTCTCGTTCTGTAAAACTTCTTGGCAATATCATTCCTCCTTTCTATGACTTAAAATACTATTTTAGTCATAAACATAATACGACTTATATAAGAAAAAGTCAAGACTATTTTTAGAATACATTAAATTGTGGCGCACATCTGCCGGAAGGCAATTTTCAAATACGTTCTAGCGGGGCAGGCTGGCGGCGATGTCATTTCGGGTGCGGAGGACAAATTGCGTATTATGCAGCTGTTTGGATCCGGCATAAATGAATATGATATTGCGTTTCTGCCGGATAAGAGGGATATGGCAGAAGAACGAAAGATGGACAAGCTTCAGTCACGCAATGTCATTCACATTTCAGTTTTTTTCGGTAGGCGGTGGCACTCTGGCCATAGTAACGGCGGAAAGAGGCGGAGAAGTGCTCCACACAGGAGTAACCGGTATTTTCCGCAATCTGGGTAACGGACATTTGAGGGTTTTGCAGCAGGATGGAGGCGGCAGACATGCGTGCCTCTGTTTTTTTCTGCAGGAAAGTCTTTCCGTAGTGTGTCTGCAGGAGCCGTTCCGTCTGCCGGATTCCTAGGCCTAGGCGGGAGGCCAGTATATCCAAGGTCAATGTCCGGTATTCGTAAAGGAAACATTCTTCGATAATCAGATATTTATTGTCAATTAAGTTGGGAACATTGACAGAAGCATTCACTTCTGTTTTCTCTTCATAATTTCTTGCCAGCTTTACAATCAGCTGTTTGAGCAGGATTTCGGCTTGTATGGAATAGCCCGTATAGCGGTGCTCCAGTTCGAAAAAAAGCTGCTTCATTAACGTATGGATATCCTGTCTGTCCTGTCCGAACCAAAAATCCGTCTGGCGGAACTGCCGGACCAATTTTTTTTCTTCCATGGGGGCGGCGGGGGAGGAACTGCGGCCTATTTTTAAGTAAATGCAGTATTCACCCATAGGGTCTTCCCGGTCGGGAATCTGGTCATGCTCAATAAAAGGGCCTGTGACAAAAAGGGTGTTCGGGACGATGCGGTAAGTCGTGCCGCTTATAGTGGCTGTGCCGCAGCCAAAGGGGATGTAATGGATTTCGTAGCTGTTTTTGCTGTGGCTGTGGCGGGGGATGGAACGTTCGAAACGTTCCAAGACGATATTGGAAACATGAAAATCATATTCGCCAAGGGAAAAGTGCAGGTCATAATGGTCAAATCGCGTCTGCATAAATGTCTCCTTTCTTCCCGCAGTCAACGAGCGGACGGATATGCCGGATCATGCCATGCATTTCCTGCATATAGTGATAATGATGCATATTAATCCTCCATGCCGCCCTCGGCGGCTCAAGCAGAAAAGAAAAACGCAGCTTTTGCATTTTTCCTTTGCGAAACTTAGCGTGGGAGATCTGCGCCAAATAAAGGGCGCATAGCGGGCTATGCAACCTGAATTCGGCGCGGATCTTCGAAAAACGCCGGTTGACCGACGGCAACGCGGCAGATGGAGATTCAGGCCAGTCGCTTAGCGAAATATAAAACGTGTCAATGCGTTGATTTTAATATACTTTTGCTTTGGGCAAATAGCAATAAATATTCGCTGACACGACATAAATATGTTAAAAATGTCAAAGGAAACTCTTACCAATGGAGACAGGCCGATTCTATAATATAAACATAGGTTCAAAGAGGCCGTACCGATTGCGGAATCGGAAAACAGCAGCCGAGTGGGAGGCTGCGGTACTGGAAAACAGCAGCCGAGCGGGAAGTTGCCACAGAACAGTGCCGGACCGATTATTCGGTCAGGAATTGTTCTGTCGGTGGGGGAACTGAGCGGGAGGCTGCGGTACTGGAATAGGAGGAAGAATATGGGAAAAATGATGGGGGCAATTCTGCCCGGAAACAGCACAGTGGAACTGAAGGAATTTGACATCCCGAAGCCGGGGCATGGGCAAGTGCTTGTGCAGACAAAGGCGACGACCATATGCGGGAGCGACATCCGGTGCATTTACCGGGAGCATGTTGGGAAAGGGCCGGAAGGATACATTCCGGGCATGATTGCAGGGCATGAGCCTTGCGGTGTGATTGTGGAAGAGGGGGAAGGACTGAAACGTTTCAAGAAAGGCGACAGGGTGATTGTATACCATATATCGGGCTGCGGCGTATGTAACGACTGCAGAAGGGGATATTACATTTCCTGCAGCAGCGAGCATAGGCAGGCATACGGATGGCAGAGAAACGGTGGCATGGCTCCTTACATACTGGCGGAGGAAAAAGATTTAATTGCCCTTCCCGACGAATTGACTTATAAAGACGGCGCACAGGTAGCCTGTGGGTTCGGCACGGTCTATGAGGCGATTGAGAAAATCGGTGTCTGCGGGAATGACGCAGTGCTGGTAACAGGCCTTGGCCCGGTGGGTTTGGCGGCATTGATGCTTGCTAAGTGCATGGGCGCGAATAAACTGATCGGTGTGGAGATGAATGATTACCGGATTGATTTGGCAAAGAAGCTTGGACTTGCAGACCATGTATTCAAACCGGGCGAAGACACGCTTGACCAAATTCTTGCGGTAACGGGCGGCAAAGGAGTAGAGAGAGCCATAGATGCCAGTGCCAACGATGCGGGCAGGCAGCTGGCCATCCGTGCAACGAGGGAGTGGGGAAAAATTGCATTTGTAGGAGAAGGCGGCACTTGCAATTTCAATCCCAGCCCGGATATTATCCATGGGCAGAAGACAATTTACGGTTCCTGGGTAACGTCATTATGGAGAATGGAGGAACTGGTAGAGCGTCTGGTAAGATGGGATATCCATCCGGAAGATTTAGTCACTCATGAATTTCCGTTGGAAAAGGCGGATGAAGCCTATGCTCTGATGGCAGGCGGGCAGTGCGGTAAGGTTGCGGTAACATTTGGCGAGTAAGAAGCGGGGAGGAAAAGGGAATGGATAACAGGATAAATCCTGCGGATGTCCCGAAGAGGAAACTGTATACGGGAGAAGAAATCCCGGCAGTGGGATTGGGAACTTTCGGTTCCGATAAATATTCGCCGGAACAGGTAAGCGAGGCCGTATATGGGGCAATCCGCAGCGGTTACCGGCTGATTGACTGTGCTTCGGTCTATCAGAACGAAGACAGAATCGGAGAAGTAATAAAAAAGGTACTGACAGAAACGGACATAAAAAGGGAAGAATTGTTTATTACATCCAAAGTCTGGAATGACATGCACAGGGAGGTAGGCCGTTCCTGTGAAAAGAGCTTAAAAGATCTGCAGTTGGATACAATTGATTTATACTTTGTGCATTGGCCATTCCCGAATTATCATGCGCCGGGCTGCAGCGGAGATTCCAGAAATCCGGATTCCAAACCGTTTTCCGTGGAGGAATTTATGGATACATGGAGACAGTGTGAGGAATTGGCGGATAAGGGTTTGATTCGCCATATCGGGATGTCCAATATGACGATTCCCAAGCTGGAGGCAGTGCTGCCTCTGTGCAGAATAAAGCCGGCAGCCCTTGAGATGGAATGCCATCCCGGCTTTCAGCAGCCGGAACTGTTTGATTATGCGCTGGCGCATGGGATACAGCCCATCGGGTATTGTCCCATCGGTTCTCCTTCCAGGCCGGAACGGGACAGGACGGCGGAGGATGTGGCAGATACCCAGATGCAGGAAATTGTGGAAATCGCGGCGGCACACAATGTGCATCCGGCTATTGTGTGCCTGAAATGGGCAGTGCAGAGAGGGCAGATACCCATCCCGTTTTCCGTAAAAGAGGCACAGTATATCAGTAATCTGAGATGCGCTACGGAAGACCCTCTGACACCGGAGGAAATGGAAAGAATCCGGAAGGCGGACAAAGGCTGCCGGCTCATTAAAGGGCAGGTATTTTTGTGGCAGGGTGCTTCCGGATGGGAAGACCTGTGGGATCTGGACGGGAGCATAGCAGGAGTATAGGAAAACCGGAAAAGGACTCGGATGCGCTTTCGCTCTGCAGCAAACGCCGGCACTAAGGCATTAAAACACAGTGCCTTAGTGCCGGCGTTTCACGCGGTTATTCTTTCACCATAATGTCCAAAATCACTTTATTTGTCATATTCATCCCGTCCCGGCTTAAAACGCCCACTTCTTCAATGGTATTTTCAATTCCTTTTTTAATAATGCCTTCCCCATGGACGAATTCCTTCCCTTCTTTGGCCATCTGGAATCCCAGAAGGCCGGCATGGACGGCCATGGCAATTTTGGCCGCACAGGAAGGCTTTGCACCGTCGCAGATTGTTCCGGACAGGATAGCCAAGCCGTTTACAACGGTATGTTCTATGATGCTTTCCTCTTCACCGTAAAGGAACGCTACGCCTGCCGCCGCGCTGCATCCGGCGCAGATGGCACCGCAATAGGCGGACAGGCAGCCGATGGACTGTTTGATGCGTACGGCGGTCAGATTGGCCAAAACCATTGCGCGGATCAGCTGTTCATGGGAGGCGTTCAGTTCCTTGGCATATTCTACGATGGGCATGGTAATAGTCAGCCCTTGATTGCCGCTGCCGGAATTGATCACGGCGGGAAGTTCGCAGCCGCTCATGCGGGCATCGGAGCCGGCCGCGGCCGCGGCCATGGCACGGAACTTCACGTCCGGCACTGCCTGCCCAAGCAGTAGAATCCTCCCGATTTCCGCGCCCCAGCCCCCGGCCATGCCTTCCGCGGACAATGCGGTATTATAAGCAATCTGACGATCAATGGTTTCCGATACGTCTTCCAAGGAACATGTCCGGGCATATTCCACGATTTTGGAAATTTCCAGAATGCGGTCTTCCCCGGCCGGGCAGTCTTCTTTGGGGATTTCTTTGGACAGAAGGATTTCTTCGTCCCGCCGGATCAGCACGATATTTGTATGGGTGTCAATAATGCGCACTTGTGCGGTATGTCCCTTTGCCTCCATGGCAATGTCGATATCAAAGACTCTTTCCGATTCGGCTACCGTGATTTTGACGGGGCATTGCCGGAGGAACCGCTTTATTTTTTCGGGAGTGTCGGCAGGCGCGCAGGAAAGAACCTCCAGGGCGCAGTCTTCTTGGCCGGCCACCGTGCCGGCGGCAATAGCCGTCTCGATTCCTTTCATGCCGCCGGTAGAAGGGACGACTACGCTTTTTACATTTTTTATAATGCTCCCGCTGACTGCGGCGGTTATCCGTTCCGGCAGCATCCCCAGTGTTTTTCTGCCTACGGCGGCGGCATATGCCAATGCAATAGGCTCTGTGCAGCCGGTGGCCGGAATTAATTGTTCTTTCAATATTTTCGTATAGTATAGGTATTCTTCCATCGCTTATCCCCTTCCTTCGATTGTGATTCCGGTACGGTATCTTTTCTGCGCGGCCGGTTTGAATGATATACCCAAATCTTATCATACAAGAAAGCTTACCACAACAAAATTTGTGAGGAAAGGTATGCTGTTAATGTGTCATGGAAATCTTGCAAAAAGGGTAAATTTTTTACAGTAGATTTTTAACCCTTTATGATAAGATTTTCAATTCCAATATAAATGGCCTATCCGTATAATGAAACCATGATATTTGGTTTAGGTTATTCTTTTGGGGGACTGGATACATCGGGATGGAGATAGGAATACTGAAGCACTTTCAAATCGGAGGTCAGCATCAGGCTTAAAATAATATTCCCGTCTTCGCGGTACCAGACATGTCCGGCATTGGATATTTTGTCCGTAACGGCGGGGCTGCCATTGGTTTCGGAATTTACGGCTGCTTCGATCTTATCGTAGAAATCGTATAGTTCCTGCTCTTCTTCGGAGGAACAGGTCCAAGCGACGCACATGAGTTTTTCATTTCCGTCAAACATGTATTTGACGGTTCCTTCAAAAGTATCGTAGCTTTTTGGGTAAGTATAACAGAGGCCTCCGTAAACGGAGTCATAAGTTGCCGGTTCCGTATTTTCATAGGCTTGAACGTCTTCTATGGAATATTCCCATGTGACATCGGAAAAGGGTGAAGCCGCGGTCGCGGGTTTCTCCTTTTGGCAGCCGCAGAGAAGGAAAGCCAAAAGGGCGGAAAGAAGCAGTGCGGATGTACAGTGCGGTTTCAGATTGGAATGTTTCATATGGCAAAATCTCCTTATTATTTGTAAACTCATTTTGGGAAAAGTCCTGTCATTAGGACGGATAAATGACATTATAAAGATATTTGCCCAAGATGGCAAGAGGGATTTGCATAAGCCTGCGGAGGTGCGGAAGGCAATTTTGCCGTTTAGTGCGGAAGGCAGGCTGCTGCCGGCTTTTGTTATGGGAATCGCATGCTCTGCGTCGGCAACCCGGTGGGGCATGGGCTTTGCGGTATGGTAAGCAGGAGATGCCGATTGGCAAATGGGGCATTATATTCCGGTGATGTCTGCCGGGAAGGGCAATGCGGATTTGCGGGCATGCCTGCCTTAACATCTGCAGGAATGGAAAGGTTGGGAGGAAGAAAATTGGAAAAAATTAAACAGAATCCAATTATTAAGAAAATTGGTATTAACAGAATTGTTTTATGCGGTGTTTTATTGCTGATGTATGCGATATTTTGTCTTCTCAGTGATAAATTTGTAGGTATACAGAGAATTATGAGTGCACTGAATTACGCTTATTTCCTCGGCTTCCTTTCGCTGGGGGTTACGTTTGTCATAGCGACCGGAGGAATTGATTTTTCCATCGGCCCTGTGATGTTCTGCTCGGCACTGATTTCCGGGTACTGTCTGACGAGTTATGGCGTGCCGCTGGCAGCCAGTTTGGTAATCAGTGTCTTGGTAGGCATGCTGTTCGGTATTTTTAACGGTTATTTTGTAGCGTATTGGACAGTTCCGCCGTTTATCATTTCCATGGCCAGCATGAATATCGCCAAGGGGCTGGCATCGGTATTTACCAAAACTCAGTCGGTAAGCTGGCCGCAGTCGGTGGATGCCAACGGATGGTACAGGAATTTCGTGAAGGTAGGAAATTTCCCGGTAGGCTTGGTAATCTTTCTTGCATGTGCAGTTATTTGTTCCGTCATACTGAACCAGACGAAAGCCGGGCGATACATATTATGTCTTGGGAGCAACAAAGAGGCGGTAAGGCTTTCCGGGGTCAATGTAAAGAAATGGGAAATGCTGGCGTATGTGATCTGCGGAATTTTAGTAGGCATTGCGGCGATTTTCTTTGTGGCGGCATATACTACGGTTCAGCCGGGATATGGGGATCAGTACAATAATGAGGCCATTGCAGGCTGCGTAATGGGCGGCACATCCATGGCTGGCGGGCTGGCTTCCATCAGCGGTACGGTAATCGGCGTATTTATCATAGCGCTTCTGCAGGAAGGCATATTGGCACTTGGCTTTACGAAGGACTATCAGCTCATTATTACGGGACTTATTGTTATCGTGGCGGTTTATGCGGATGTTTCCACAAGACGCAGGAAGAATTAGCTTAGGCAATTATTTGGGAAAGGCAAAGGTAAGAGAATGGGCGATATAATCTTAACAATGAAAGATATAGATAAATCTTTTCCGGGGGTACATGCGCTGGATCATGTGAATTTTGAGGTGAGGAAAGGCGAAGTACATGCCCTGATGGGGGAGAACGGCGCAGGAAAATCCACGTTGATGAAGGTTCTGACCGGTATTTATGCCAAGGATTCCGGAAGCATCGTATTTGAGGGAAAGGAAGTAGAATTCCATAATACAAGGGAAGCGCAGGATGCCGGCGTGGTTATCGTGCATCAGGAACTGAATATGCTGGGTCATCTGACGGTAGCACAGAATATATTTATCGGACGGGAGTTCAAGAAGGGCATCCGCATTGATGACAAGAGAATGAATGAAGAGGCGGCAAACCTGTTCCGGAAGCTGCATATCGACATTGACCCTACGGAGACAATGGGGAACCTGACGGTTGGAAAGCAGCAGATGTGCGAAATAGCAAAAGCGATTTCCCATAAGGCAAAGGTTATCATTTTTGACGAGCCGTCGGCGGCATTGACAGAAGCAGAGATAGAGGAACTTTTCAAAATTATCCGCGACCTGCGTAAGCAGCAGCTGGGAATCGTCTATATTTCCCATCGTATGGATGAAATTAAGGTCATTACCGATCGGGTAACGGTTATGAGGGACGGAAGTTATGTGGGTACCCTTATTACAAAGGACTGTACGAAAGACGACATCATCAATATGATGGTTGGCCGTGTCATTTATGAAGACCCTAAGACGGAAAGCACGGTTCCGAAGGATGCACCGGTAGTTCTTAAAGTAGAGCATCTGAATGCAGGGCGTATGGTGAAGGATGTAAGCTTTGAACTGCGGAAAGGGGAGATTCTCGGATTTTCCGGCCTGATGGGCGCGGGGAGGACGGAAACAGCCAGGGCAATCTTCGGGGCGGATCCGAAGACCAGCGGGAATATTTATATCAATGGGCAGAAAGTGGAAATCAATTCCCCGCAGGATGCGGTAAAATGCGGTATCGGATATTTGTCGGAGGATCGTAAACGTTTCGGAATTGTAGTGCAGAAATCCGTGGCGGAAAATACTACTATGGCGGCATTGGAAAAGTTCGTGAAAGGGCTGTTCATCAATAAAAAGGCGGAAAACGACATCTCACAGGAATATGTGAAGTCTTTGGCCACTAAGACCCCCAGCGTGGATCAGTTAGTTGTGAACCTGTCTGGCGGAAATCAGCAGAAAATTGTTATTGCGAAATGGTTGGTGCGCAATTGCGATATTCTTATTTTTGACGAGCCTACTAGGGGAATTGACGTAGGAGCCAAAAACGAAATCTACAAGCTGATGAACCGGCTGGCAGAAGAAGGAAAATCAATTATCATGATTTCCTCCGAAATGACAGAGATACTGAGGATGAGCGACCGTATCGTCGTTATGTGTGAAGGAAGCAAGACCGGAGAAATTGATATTTCCGAAGCTTCGCAGGAAATCATAATGAATATGGCAACGCGGGAAATATAAAGGGAGGATGAAAAGATGAGTAAAACGGCTGTTCATGCACCGGCAGGGAAAAAAGGACCGGGTTTTTCCAAATTTGGAAGCCAGAAATTTATCGTTTTTCTGGTAGTAATCATATTATTTGTATTTTTCAGTATATTCAGCGCAAACTTCAGGAAATATACCACCGTGCTCAGTATTATGGATTATTCTTATTACATAGCATTGATGGCAATCGGCGTAACGTTCCCGCTGATTACGGGCGGTGTGGATTTGTCCATCGGTACCGGGCTAATCTGTTATTCTTTGGCAGGAGGATACTTGGTAGTCCACTGCGGATGGCCCACATGGGCAGGGATGCTTGTATCCGTTCTGTTCGGCGTGGCGATCGGGGCGCTGAACGGCGTATTGGTATCCATTCTGAGTCTGCCGCCGTTTCTGGCGACTCTGTGTACTTGTATGGTCACTAGGGGGCTTGGTTCTATCTGCTCCAAAGGCTTCGGTATTTCTTGGCCCACAAGCGGTTCGGAAGGAAGCTGGTTCCGAAACATTTTTAAGATTGCCATCGGGGATACCAAGTATCCGCTTGGTTTCTTATGGGTAGTGCTGTTAGTATTGCTTATGGGATTCGTTCTGAACCATACAAAGATCGGCAGATATACCATAGCAATCGGCAGCAATAAAGAGGCAACGATTCTTTCCGGCATTAACGTAAAGTTTTACCATATTATGGCATATGTGATTTCAGGATTTTTTGCAGGTTTGGCATCCATTGCATATTCGGCAGTATTCTCTACGGTACAGCCAGGAACCGGAGCCGGCTTTGAACTGGAGGCTATCGGGGGAGCAATCATCGGCGGGGTATCCGCATCCGGCGGCGTAGGGAGCATAGGCGGTTCCCTTCTTGGGGTATTTGTCATCTGTCTGCTGAAGACAGGGCTTCCGTACATCGGCCTGCAGGCAAACTGGCAGCAGATCATTACCGGCATGGTGCTGATCGGTGCGGTAATGGTAGATATCCTGAAAAAGAAAAGGGCGGAAGCCGCAGCATAAAACACGGTATGAAGTCATTCACCTGACATCATATAGATAACCAAATATCTTAAAATTAAGCACAGCATCCGACCGTCCAGCCCCCCAGAACAATAACTGGCCAAGTTTTATATGGACAGATATTGTTCTGCAGAGAAGGGGGCTGGAAGGGAGGATGCGGAACTGGAATGGAGGAAAAGAATGAAAAAGAGATTATTGGCGGTATTATTATGCACAACTATGGTAGCAGCTACATTTGCAGGCTGCGGCGATTCCAAAGAAGCTGCGGCACCTGCGGATACAGCACCGGCTGAGAATGCAAGGTCAGAGGCACCGGCCGAGACGGCACCCGCAGAGAGTGACGAGAAAGCAGCAGGCGGGGATTATACATTTGAAATCATCGTAAAGAGTTACCAGTCTTCCTACTGGCAGGCAGCCGTTACCGGCGTGAATCAGGCAGCGGCAGAGTTAGGGGTAAAGGCAAACTGTACAGGGCCTAATGCAGAATCCGACATTGCGGATCAGGTGAACATGCTGAACAGTGCTATCAATAATGCGCCCGACGGCATCGGCCTTGCAGCCTGCGATCAGGATGCATGCCTTGATGCTTTGCAGACGGCCATGGACAAAGGAATCCCGGTAGTATGCTTTGACTCCGGCATCCCGAAAGCTCCGGCAGGCTCGGTACTTTCCACAATCGCTACCGATAACTACGGTGCCGGCGCGACTGCGGCAGATCATCTTTATGCAGCTCTGAAAGACAAAATTGCAAATGCGACGGCACCCGTAAGAATCGGTGAAGTGAATCAGGAAGCAACTTCCGAATCCATTACCAGCCGTGGCCTTGGTTTCATCGATAAATTCAGTGAACTGGCATCTGCTGACGGAAAGACCGTTGCAGTTATCGGCAATGAATATTATGTAAACAACTGCAAGGACAAAGGCGACGAAGCAAGTGCGGATATTATTATTGAAGTTGCGGTTCCCGCACAGACAACCGTTGAACTTTGCGCAACAGAAGCTTCCGTTATCCTGAATAAAGAAGATACCATCGGCGTATTCGGTTCCAATCAGGTGGCAGCAGAAGGTATTCTGACGGCAAACGGCAACCTGAGCGTACTGGGAAGCGATGCGGCTGCAGGCGATATCCTGGCTGCAGGGTTTGATGCAGGCTCCGTTATCAAGGGTGCTATCAAAGACGGCACAATGTTCGGCGCCGTTACCCAGTCTCCTCTTGCAATGGGAATCAAGACGGTGGAAACACTGAATGCAATTGCAAGCGGTGAAACCGTAAGCGATATCCCTACGGAAGGTTATTGGTATGACAGCACGAATATGGAAGATCCTTCCATCGCGCCGAACCTGTATGACTAACGGAATATAAGCGAAACATAACTTTGCAGATATGTAATGAATAAGATTTGGTTATCAAAGAATGGGGCTGGGAGAAAATCCCGGTCCCTTTCTGAAAACAAAGGCTAAACTTGAAGTACCGTAGAGAGCGGCAGATTTATGATGCATGGGGTATATTACCTTTGCGGCAGCTGCGGGATGTTCAAAGCGGCCAAGGGCCGGTGTCCTGCGGCCGCTTGGCTTGCTGCCTGCAGGGTTAGAGCGTGTCTGAAAATTGCTTTTTGGCGGATGTCGGGAATGAATTTTCAAACACCCTTTAGGAAAGATACGCAGGGGAGAATGTAAGAAAGGGGGGAAGATATGGGCAGTGTGGCAAAAAGAATTGTGGCAGGTTTTTCTGTTGTGGTACTGACGCTCAGTGCAATCATTGTCTTGCTTTTGGTGCGTACTTATCAGTTTAACAGCCGGTATGAGAGCATATTGCAGAATGTCATGAACCTGAATACCATTAAAAGCGTAAGTTCCAAGACAACGGCGAATATCAACAATGCCTGCATTATGCAGATGAATGTGGAGGAATCCGGAATGCTGGCGGAGATTGAGGAGATGTTCGGCTATCTGGATGAACTGGAAGCATCCATCGGCGAAAGGGAAGCTTATCAGGGAAACAGAAGCATGGTAAACAGTCTGCGCCAATCGTTGGAAAAATATAGGACGGGCATGGAATCCATTGTGGCAATGGGGGACGGTATTTCTTTTCCGGCAGTAAGCGGGGAACTGAATAAAAGTATTATATCTTTTCAGGCAATCGGGCTGGAAATGTCATCTTACTGCAACAATAACATGACGATGGAACTGGAAAGGAGTGCGGCTATCCAAGAGGAAATAGAACGTAATTTCCGCCAGACTATCTACTTTGCGCTGACTGCGTTTGTGGCGGTCCTGCTGATAGGCGCCGGCATCTGCGCTTGGATCGTAAGGGGGATTACGCATCCCATCAGGGTATTGAAAAAGGAACTGACTCTGATAGCCGACGGTGATCTGACCAAAGAAGAAATACGGCTTCCGGCCAGAAATGAATTCAGCGGCCTTGCCGCGGCTTTCAATGCCATGAGCGGAAATCTGAGAGAGATTATCGGGACGATGGCGGGAGTGACTGCGGATATTGCGGATACGGCAGCGGTTGCGGACAGCACTTCCTACCACAATATTAAGAACAGCTTGGAAATCACCCAGTCTACCGGGGATATCAGCCGGAGGATGCATGAACAGTCGGAGGAAATCGGGAAGATTATGGGGCAGATGCAGGAAATGAAAGAGATTTCTATGCAGATTTCGGAAAATATGGAGGAGATAGATTTCCGGACAAAGGGGGCGAAGGAGAACGCAGAGAAAGGAAACGGAAGCATAGAGGCATTTATCGGACAGCTGCGGCAGGTAAACCATACGGTGTCCCAGATTGCGGGCGCTGCAGAATCGTTTGGCAGCAATACCCAGAAAGTGAATGAAATATTGAAGGGGATTTCCGGCATTTCCCAGCAGACAAGGCTGCTTTCGCTGAATGCATCCATCGAAGCCGCCCGGGCCGGTGATGCGGGCCGTGGATTTACGGTGGTGGCGGAAGAGATCAATACTCTGGCAGAACGGACAGTGGAGTTGGTAAGCGCCATATCCGGCATTGTGTCTCAGTTGGAGAAGTCTATGGAAGAACTGACTTCGAAAATGGAACTGGGGCTTTCCCAATTAGAGAAAGGAAACGGCATGGTGGCCGAGACACAGGACAAATTTGCGGATATTTTACGGGATTCCGCTAGGATGAATGAAGAAATACGGGATGTAAACCGGAAAATGGAAATGTTTGCCAGAAATGTGACGGATATTTCCGACCGAATGGTGGATGTGAACCAAATGACGGAGGAGAATGTCAGGGCCACCGACCGGATTGTGATAACGGCAAAAAACCAGTCCATGACCCAGAAACAGCTGAACGATAAGGTGCTGGCACTGGACGGTTTGGTGAACAGGCTGAAAGGGACTACGTCCAAGTTCAGAATATCCGGCACGGATACCACCGTCAGTGTTTCATCTGCATCTGATATTGCTTCGGAGTGATATGTTTGTAACGCTTGAACAGTTTGATAAAGTAACTGCAGTCATTGAAGCCGCAGTCATAGGCGATGGAAGTGATAGGGGAATCCGTAGTGCACAGTAAGGTGCAGGCCCGTTCAATCCGGTAATAATTCAGGTAATCCATAGGTGTTTTATGGGCGATGGTCTGGAAGTACCGGCAGAAATATTTGGGGGACATACCGGAAATCTGTGCCAGCTGCTGTAGGCTGATGCCGGAAGCATAGTGGTTTTCGATATACTCGAAAACGGGCTTCATCTGTTCCATATGGGAAAGGGGCGATTCGCCGGGCGTGCTGACGGTATAGCATTCCTCGCGGAAAATAAGGCCAAACAGCACGAACAGGAAGCCTATTACCATAAGTTCATAGCCCGGTGCGGCATCGGACATGGCGGAAAACAGGCAGCCGATGGTATGGCAGAGTGTGGAGGACTGGGCGGTAATGGTAGTATGCACAATGATGTCCTGATGTTTTATTCTTTTTATATATTCGCGGCTTACGTCCGCGTGGAGAAACAGCAGGTCCAAGTCAAAGACAAGGCATTCGTAAACACAGTTTTCGGGCATTCCGCCATGGAGGGCTCCGCTGGGGATAAAAAGGCTTTCCCCGGAGCCGGCAACGGTTTCCCCGTCTGCGGACATAAACCGGAACGTGCCTTCCAGGATGCGTACGATTTCATATTCCTTATGCCAGTGAAAGGGCATCTCATAACGGGGGTGGCTGCTGTCCACATGGTAGAAGGCGACGGGGAAGTTTTTTGTCCCGTGGATTTGTTTTTCGTTATAATCTAAATACAGCATGGAAACGCTCCTTATAGAAAGTGAATATCGTTATACTTTATGACATTATATCACAATGCGATTTATAAAACGAGTGATATTATTATATATAGAGAAAGAAAGGCAGCAACGGCGCAGGCAGGCGCATTTTCGTGCCGGCCGTGCCGAAATTAAGAGCCTGCGGGCTGAAAAATCAGAAGGAGGTATTGGGAAATGGCAGAAAACAGAATGATTGGGGATTATCCGGTAATCGGCATCAGACCTACGATTGACGGACGGAGAGGGTATCTGAAAGTAAGGGAGTCGCTGGAAGACCAGACAATGAACATGGCGAAGGCGGCAGCAAAATTATTTACGGAAAACCTGAGATATTCCAACGGCGAACCGGTTAAGGTAGTAATTGCGGATACCACCATCGGACGTGTGGGCGAAACCGCCGCATGCGCAGAGAAGTTCCGGAAAGAAGGGGTTTCCGTTACTCTGACCGTTACGCCCTGTTGGTGTTACGGGGCAGAGACTATGGACATGGATCCTGCCACAATCAAAGGCGTATGGGGATTCAACGGCACGGAAAGGCCGGGGGCAGTTTACCTTGCAAGCGTATTGGCGACCCATGCACAGAAAGGGCTGCCGGCTTTCGGTATTTACGGCCATGACGTACAGGAGGCGGATGCTACGGATATCCCGGCGGATGTAGAGGAGAAGCTGCTCCGGTTCGGACGTGCGGCAGTGGCGGTTGCCACGATGCGCGGCAAATCCTATCTGCAGATCGGTTCTATCTGCATGGGCATCGGCGGTTCCATCATTGATCCCGCATTTATTGAGGAATACCTTGGCATGCGTGTAGAATCCGTGGATGAGGTGGAGATTATCCGCCGTATGTCGGAAGGGATTTATGACGAGGCAGAGTATAAAAAAGCATTGGCATGGACAAAGGAAAAATGTAAGGAAGGATTTGACAAGAATCCGCCGGAAGTACAGAAGTCCGCAGAAGAAAAAGAGAAGGATTGGGAATTTGTCGTAAAGATGATGCTGATTATCAAGGATTTGATGAACGGCAACCAGAATCTGCCGGAAGGCCGCGAAGAGGAAATGGTAGGGCACAATGCCATTGCTGCAGGCTTCCAAGGACAAAGGCAGTGGACGGATTTCTATCCTAACTGTGATTTCCCGGAAGCGTTGCTGAATACTTCTTTTGACTGGAACGGAGCGCGTGAGCCTTATATTTTGGCAACGGAAAACGATGTGCTGAACGGCCTTGGCATGATGTTTATGAAACTGCTGACAAACCGTGCTCAGATTTTTGCCGATGTGCGTACATACTGGAGCCCGGAGGCAGTGAAGAAAGCGACCGGATATGAAATAGAAGGTGCGGCAAAGGCAGCAGGTGGTTTTATTCATTTAATCAACTCCGGCGCGGCATGTCTGGATGCCAACGGTCAGGCAAAGGATGCGGACGGCAACGGGGTGATGAAGCCTTGGTATGAGGTGACGGAGGAAGATCAGGAGGCGATTCTGAAGGCTACTACCTGGAATGCGGCAGATTTCGGATATTTCCGGGGAGGCGGTTATTCTTCCCGTTTCGTGACGGATGTGGAAATGCCGGTGACGATGATCCGCCTGAATCTTGTAAAGGGATTGGGCCCCATGCTGCAGATTGCAGAAGGATGGACCGTGAAGCTTCCGGAAGAAGTGAATGATATCCTTTGGAAGAGAACCGACTATACTTGGCCCTGCACATGGTTTGCGCCCAGGACTACCGGTGAGGGTGCATTTAAAACGGCATATGACGTTATGAATAATTGGGGGGCCAACCATGGAGCCATCAGTTACGGGCATATCGGCGCGGATCTGATTACCATGTGCTCTATGCTTCGGATTCCGGTGGCAATGCACAATGTGCCGGAAGAGAAAATCTTCCGCCCGGCCGCTTGGAACGCTTTCGGCATGGACAAAGAAGGACAGGATTTCAGGGCATGTAAGAACTACGGCCCGTTCTATAAATAAAGACCGGACAGACGGCAATATAATGAAAATATGCCGAACCGGGCGGAAGTCGGGTTTTGCAAATTATATATGTCATTGAAGGAGGCCGCATTAAGCGAAAGGATTACGGAATGCAGATGTAGATTCGTTGCTTAATGCGGCTTTTCTAAATGAAAGGAAGGCCGGAGAAAAAAGAGCATGACAATAAGACTATCTGTCAGGAAAGCCGGTGTGAGTGAAAAGGAGAAAGAACAGAATAGGGAAAGGCAGAAAGAAAAAGAGAAAGGATAGGAAGAAATGAAGAAGGAGACAAAGGTTTTGGCCGTGGATTACGGTGCTTCCAGCGGCAGGGTGATGTTAGGAACGTATGACGGAGAGCGGATTACGGTACAGGAAATCCATCGGTTCTCCAACGATCCGGTGACGGTAAACGGTACCATGTATTGGGATGTGCTGCGGCTGTTCCATGAGATGAAACAGGGAATGATCAAAGCCAAGGCATTCGGCGGGGCGGAAAGCATCGGCGTGGATACTTGGGGGGTGGATTTCGGTCTTTTGGACGAAAAGGGGTATCTTCTGGAAAACCCGGTGCATTACCGTGACGGGAGGACGGAAGGCATTTTGGAAAAAGGATTCGCCAAAATACCGCGGGAGCATTTTTACGGAATTACCGGAAATCAGTTTATGGAAATCAACACGGCGTTCCAGCTGCTGGCATTGAAGGAGCAGCGTCCGGAACTGCTGGGACGGGCAGACTGCCTGCTGCTGATGCCGGATTTATTTAATTATTTCCTTTCCGGGGTAAAGAAGAGTGAGCGTTCCATTGTATCCACTACACAGATGGGGAATCCTTCGGAACCGGGATGGGTTACGGAAGTGGCGGAGAAATTTGAGATTCCGGAGAAAATCCTGACGGAAGTGGTTCCTACAGGAACGGTGTTGGGGCCGATACGGGAAGAGATCATGGATGAACTGGGGATCGGGGAAATGGAAGTCATTGCCGTGGCCGGCCATGATACGCAGTGTGCTTTGACGGCGGTGCCGGCGGAGGGAGAGGATTTTATCTTTGTAAGCTGCGGAACTTGGTCTTTGTTCGGGACGGAATTGGCACGGCCGATTGTGACGGAGCAGTCGGAAAAGCTGAATATAACGAATGAGACGGGGACGGACGGCAGAACTTCCTTCCTGAAAAACATTATCGGGCTTTGGCTGGTACAGGAGAGCCGCAGGCAGTGGATGCGGGAGGGGAAGGAATACAGTTTCTCCCAGCTGGAGAAGATGGCGGAAGAAGCGGAACCGTTCCGATGCTTTATAGATCCGGATGCACCGGAATTTGTCCCTGCGGGCAATATACCGGAGAGAATACGGGAATATTGCGGGCGTACCGGACAGAAAGTACCCCAGACGGAAGGGGAAATTGTGCGCTGCATCAATGAAAGCCTGGCACTGAAATACCGATATGCGCTGGAAGAAATCAAGGCTTGTACTCAAAAGGAATATGGGGCAATCCATATGGTGGGCGGAGGCATTCAGAGCAAACTGCTTTGCAAGTTCACCGCATATGCCAGCGGCATCCCTGTCATTGCGGGGCCTGTGGAGGCAACGGTATTCGGCAATATTGCAATCCAGCTTATGGCCAAGGGCATTCTTAAGGATCTGGCCGAGGCGCGGAAGGTGATTGCGGATTCGGACCGTCCGGTGGTTTATCAACCGGAGAATAAGGAAGAGTGGGACAAGGCTTATGAATTCTACCGGGAGAGGATTCTGGAGCGTGCTTGAAAATTCATTCCCGGCATCTGCACGCCTGTTCTGGAGCGTGCCTGAAAATTCATAGTTAAGTGATTATATGTAAGGTATGGAAAGGTCTGCCTGCCGGTATCATGGCTCGGCTCCGTGCATTGCCTGCTCTCTTTGGGCGGCTGCGGGGAGACGGGGTGTGATGCCGGCGGGCAGTTTCTGACTGCGCACTGGAAAACCAGGGATTTATGCCTCTCATCTGTGGAAACATCCCACGGAACAAGGATGCGTGAACAGTAACCGTTAATGCCTTTTTCGTAACAGTTCAGCTTGAATGTTGTGTTGAGAGGCGGACGCACGGGAGGGATTTTTTTG
>CAJUIM010000066.1 GCA_910586275.1 uncultured Lachnospiraceae bacterium
CGCGCACGGGCGTCCGCCTCCCAACATTACATTCAGGCTGAACTGTTACGAAATAGATGAGTTTCCGCCCATTCCGAATTATGCGCTTGTGAAGCACTATAATAGATGCTATACTGAATACAGATAAGGCACGGCAGCGAGTAGGATTCATGCAGGAAAATCGGCGCATAGGATGTGAGAGGGCATGGGGCTGCCGTATGAAAATCGGGCAGCATATTTGAAGAAAGCATAGGTGGCATATGAAGTTAAACTACAAGAGAACATTTTTTATCGGGTTGGCATTTCTTTCGATTTCGGGATTCTGGCAGATGTATGACAGCATCATACCTTTGATGCTGCAGAATACGTTTCATTTGGGCGAGACAGTGACAGGCATGCTTATGGCAATGGATAACGTGCTGGCAATCTTCCTGCTGCCGCTGTTCGGAACGTTGTCAGACCGGACGGATACAAAAATCGGGAAAAGGATGCCGTTTATTTTATGCGGCACCGGGCTGGCCATTCTGTTTCTGATGCTGCTGAATGTGGCGGACAGGAAGCAGAGTCTGGCAATGTTCATCGGCATATTGTTTTTGCTGCTGCTGTCCATGGGACTGTACCGTTCCCCGGCTGTGGCGCTGATGCCGGATCTTACGCCCAATAAATTAAGGAGCAAGGCGAATGCGGTGATTAACCTGATGGGAGCCGTAGGCGGAGTCTATGCGCTGCTTATGATTAAGTGTCTGGTAGGAGCCGGGGAAAGGCCGGATTATCTGCCGTTATTCTTAAGCATAGCCGTACTCATGGCCGCGGCGGTGGCCGTGCTGTTTGTCACGGTGAAAGAAAAGCAGGCGGCGCAACCGTCTGTTTTGGAAGAACCGGATAAGAAAGAAAGAGAAGAGACGTATGCCGGAGGGGAAGGCATGCTTCCTAAGCCGGTGAAACGGAGCATGGCATTCCTTCTGGTGTCCATACTTTTCTGGTTTACGGCTTACAATGCGGTGACTACTGCTTTTTCCCGTTATACAAGAGTGGTATGGCATATGGAGGGAGGAAGCTTTGCGGATTGCCTGATGGTGGCTACCGTGGCGGCAATCTTAAGTTATATTCCGATCGGCAATATAGCCAGCCGGATTGGCAGAAAGAAAACAATACTGGCGGGCATTGTACTGATGAGCCTCTGCTATTTTGCGGCGATATTCGTCGGAACATATCATCCGGTCATCAATGTTGCCTTTGCGGCTATCGGAGTGGGCTGGGCGGCTATCAATGTAAATTCCTATCCGATGATTGTGGAAATGAGCAAAGGCGGCGATATCGGGAAATTTACAGGTACTTATTATACATTTTCCATGGCGGCGCAGATTGTCACGCCGGTGCTGTCCGGCTTTTTGCTGGAAAATGTGTCCTACCGTACATTGTTCCCGTATGCGTTACTGTTTTCCGTGCTGGCATTCTTGACTATGACGCAGGTGCGTCACGGGGATTCCAGGCCAGAGAAGAAAAAGGACATGCTGGAGCATTTTGATGTGGACGATTAAGGGGTTTAAGAAAGAACATAAGAAGAGGGATGGTTAGGCAATGACAGTGATATTGGCCGCAGCGGCGGTAATGGTTATTTTGTATTTGCTGGCGATTATGCCGAGGATGGTGCACAGGCCGGACAGAAAGCCTTTTCAGGGGGTGTTTTATGCACATAGGGGCTTGCATGACAATGGGGGAGATGCACCGGAAAATTCTATGAAGGCATTCTGCAGGGCGGTAGAGGAAGGGTATGGGATCGAGTTGGATGTGCAGCTTTCCAAAGATAATGTGCCGGTAATATTTCATGATTTTACATTGGAACGGATCTGCGGGGTGAAGGGAAAAGTCTGCGATTATACTTATGAGGAATTGCAGCGGTTCCGGCTTTGCCGTTCGGAGGAAAAGATTCCGCGTTTGGAGGATTTTCTGAGGATGGTGGACGGAAAGGTGCCCTTTATCTTGGAATATAAAGTGGAATGGACGGATGTGTCGGTCTGCCCTTTGGCAGACCGGATGCTGCAGGGATATCGGGGGGTTTACTGCATGGAATCTTTTAATCCGCTGGCTCTTCTCTGGTATCGGAAGAACCGGAACCACGTGATGCGGGGGCAGCTTTCGGATGCTTTTTTCCGGGAAGAGGGGCTGAAGGGGCTGCTCTATTTCGTTCTGGAGCATATGCTGTTGAATTTTGCTACCAAACCGGATTTCATTGCATATAATCATAAGTATTACTGGACGCCTTCCAGACAGATCTGCAAGAAACTGTACCGTGGATTGGCAGTGGCATGGACAATAAAGAGTCAGAAGGAATTGGATGCCAGAAGAAAAGATTTTGATTTGTTTATCTTTGACAGTTTCATTCCGGCCAAAAAACAGAATTCCTGATGCCGGCTGCGGCTTAAGTGAATGACATGGTGAATATTGGCGATGTTTTGATACATTTGGCAAAGGAGGCAGAGGGCTGTGCATCTGCTGTGGGGAAGCGGGAAGCTTGGTTTTGAAGATGAAAAGGAGTGTGGAGTGGGTATGAAAAACAAGGGATTTTATATGACTGCATTGATTGCCTGTGCGCTGGGAATGGGGGCGTGCGCAGGAGGAAAAAGCGAAACGTCCATGCAGGCGGAGATAAGCGATGGGGAAATACAGGGGGATGCATTTCCGGAAAGCGCAGAGGAAACAGAACGGGAGCAGGGAATTCCGGGGACAACGCAGGACGGGGATCAGACATGGCCAGCGGAAACAGGGACAGACGGGGAATTGCAGCAGACCGGGGAAGAGAAAGAGACAGCAAGAGAGGATGGCGCAAAGCGGGGAGCGGAAGAAAGGGAGGAACGCGGAGAAGGGCAGGAAAAGGGAGAAGGGGAACAAAGGCAGGACTCAGAAGGGCAGGAAAGGGGGGAACAAGGGAAGAACCCAGAAGGGCAGGAAAAAGAAGATAAGGGAACCGAGCGTCAGGAAGCACCCAAAGAGACGGACGGCGAAAACCCAGGAAGCGGCACTGCGGACGAGGAAAGGGAAAGAAGTGCAGACGGGAAGATTTATATCTATTTTAAGGAAGAGGCGAAAGAGTATAAGGCGGAGGACGGTACGGTTTTGCTGAAGACAAAAATATCATATCCCGTGATTGAGATTTCGGAAAACGGGCAGGCGGCGGATGCAATCAATGGGTATATTCAGGAGAAAGGTTTCTCCGGTGAAGAAAGCATATTTGGGGTGTCTGAGGAGGAAGCCGCTGCATGGGCGGAGGAGGACTATGCCGACCGCGGCAAAGATAACTGGTATGCAACATACACGATCGATGCAGGATATGCCGTGCGGCGGATGGATGATAGGATCATCAGCTTTGAGGTATGGAATTATGACTATATGGGCGGCGCACATCCTAATTCTTATTCCAAAGGGCTGACGTTTGATAGCAGGACGGGGAAACCGCTGATGCTGGAGGACATAGTGGAAGATATGGAGGAGGCTTCGGCTGCCGTGCTGGAATTCCTGCTGAAAGAAACGAAGAAAGAGCAATATAGCGATGCATTTTTTGACAACTATGAAGAAGAACTGCCGAAGTTATTTTCCGAGGACACTTGGTATCTTGGAGAGGACGGTTTCCATATCATAGCCAACACATATTCCATAGCTCCTTATGTGGCAGGCAGCTTTGATTTCGTGATTCCTTATGCGGAAGCGGATTTTCTGAAACCGGAATTTTCTATTTAAGCAGTATCGTAAGCAGGTTTGCAATCTGCATGGGGATTCGTGTGAAACGTTGATGAGGAAAAATATGGATGATAGATTTTGGGCGGATCGGAGAGTATAGCGAAAATAACCGGATAGAGGCAAAGAGAGCCATGGGAGGCTTGCCGCGGAGCATTTGGGAGACTTATTCCGCTTTTGCCAATTCCTTTGGAGGGATTCTGCTGTTAGGTGTGGAAGAACTGTCGGATAAGACTTTCCGGACGGTGAATCTGCCGGCACCGGAGAAGCTGATTGCGGAATTCTGGGAGATAGCGGAAGATAAGCAGAGAGTCAGTGAGAATCTCCTGGCTAAAGATGATGTGATGATACATGAGATTGACGGCGATCACATTATCAGCATTACGGTGCCGCGGGCGGACAGGAGGAAACGGCCGGTCTATATCGGAAATAATCCCTATTCCGGCACATACCGCCGGGATGGGGAGGGGGATTACCATTGCACGGCGGAAGAAGTGCGTATGATGCTGCGGGATCGGGAGGAACGCACTTTGGATGAAAAACTGCTGCCCCGTATGTCTATGGACGTGTTTGCATCGGAGACTTTGCGGCGTTACCGGGCATATCTAAAAGACCGGCATCCGGGACAGGGATACGGAACGGAGTCGGAAGAAGGGCTTGTATGCAGGATTGGGGCCGGAAAGAAAGGCAAGGACGGGATGGTGCATCCTACGGCCGCCGGACTGCTGATGTTCGGCTATGAGGATGAAATCGTAAAAAAATATCCTTATTTTTTTCTGGATTATCAGGAACGGACAGCCGATGGGCAGATGCGGGAGAGAATTGTGTCCAATTCGGGTAAATGGAGCGGCAATCTTTTTGATTTTTACCTTAAAATATCGGGGAAAATAGTGCGGGGACTGCCCCATGATATTCACCGGCCGGTGCGGGAAGCGGCGGCGAACTGCATGATGAACGGCGACTACATGAGTTCCGGCGGACTGACAATCATTAAAAAACAGGATGAAATATGCATTGCCAACCCGGGCAGCTTCCGCATTGACATTTTGGAAGCAATCAACGGCGGCAAATCCGATCCAAGGAACCGGAGGATTGCCAAACTCTTCCATTTGGTGAAAGTAGGCACCCGTACCGGGGCAGGGGTGCCGGATATGTATCGGGTATGGAATGAAAAGGGATGGCGCATGCCGGACATTCAGGAACGGTTCCGGCCGGACCGCATTACGCTGAAACTTCCGCTGGCGGCAGGCAGGGAGGCGCAGCGGCAGGATTCTTGGCTGCGGATGCAGGAGTATAAAGATGCGGTTCTGGATTATGTGACATGGGCCATATATATCAACGGGGAGGATGCCGGGGAAGAACTGGGAATCAGCAGGCAGGAAGCAGCCACTGTGCTGGAAGGGATGGAAGAAGAGGGGATTTTGGTCAGGGCGAAGGATGGGTATCGGCTGAAGATTTAGCTGGTTTCAATCTTACAATGTCTGGAAGGGGCAAAAGAACACGCTCTGGAGATTTGTTGGCAGATATGCAAAAACGGAAGAGTTACATATTATAATAAAAACCATTTAGAGAATAAAGGAAGAATGAAATATGAAACGATGCGTTCCGTTGGAACCCGCTGCAGAAGCTGTCTGTAATCAAAGTTCTGTGCCTCCGCTGATCTTTCAGATGCCGCCGGAGCAAGGCAGGAGGGCATTGGAGGAAATGCAGGATATGCCCGTATATAAATATCCCGCCGATATATCTTCCGTTTGCGTCAATACTGGGATGTGGGGGAGCATCCCGGTATATTTTATTGCGCCTAAGGAGGAGAAGATCAGAAACATTATATTCTATATCCATGGTGCCGGCTGGGTGTTCGGCAGCTTCCATACACACGAAAAGTTAGTCAGGGAGCTTTCCGCAAGGACTGATTCGCTGGTCGTATTCCCCGAATACAGCCGGTCGCCGGAGGCGAAATATCCAACAGCGATAGAACAGTGCTATTTTCTCCTTTCCCATATATGGGAAATCATTGGGGATTATTTTCCGATGGCAAACAGTGCCGCGCTCACAGTGGCAGGCGACAGTGTTGGCGGGAATATGGCAATTGCCATGGTTCTGATGTCAGCCATGCGGCATGGCCCGTGTATCCGCAAGCTGCTGTTATATTATCCGGTAACGGATGCCTGTTTTGACACGCCCAGTTACCGTCAGTTTGCAACGGGCTATTATCTATACCGGCGAGGGATGAAATGGTTCTGGCGGCAGTATACAGCATCTATGGAAGATAGAAATCAGATTACTGCATCCCCTCTCCGGGCGGATATAGATAGCCTAAAGTGTTTTCCGCCGACGATGATTATAAACGGCCAGGCAGATGTTCTGCGCTGGGAAGGGGAAGCCTTTGGCGAAAGGCTCCGGTGTGCAGGCGTGGAAGTGACAGCGTTGCGGGTGCAGGGGACGATTCATGATTTTGTGATGCTGAATGCTCTGGACCGGACGAATGCCTGCCGTACTGCTATGGATGCGTCAACTGAGTGGGTGAACCGTCTGAATTGAAATTCCTGGAGAAAAAGAGAGAGTTTCAAGTTTACATAAAGCTTGAAACTCTCTCTTGAAACTTGAAATTCTCTCTTGAAACTTGAAATTCTCTCTTGAAATTTGAAATTCTCTCTCTTGAAATGGTTTCGCCCCTTCAGGATTTATATAAATGGCATTTTTTCACATGGTCATTGACAATTCCTACCGCCTGCATATAGGCATATATAATCGTGCTGCCGACAAACTTAAAGCCACGTTTTTTCAAATCTTTACTGATCTTATCCGAAAGCGGCGTTTTTGCAGGCATTTCATCTTCTGTGCTGAAATGATTGTCAATGGGCTTATTGTCAACATAAGACCATAGAAACGAGTCAAAACTGCCATATTCTTCTTGGATTTTTATAAATTGCTGCGCATTCGTCACTGCCGCTCTGATTTTTAATCTATTGCGGATAATTTTTTCGTTTTTCATCAATTCTTCGATTTTGTCTTCCCCATAGAGGGCTACTTTTCTGCAGTCGAATCGATCAAAAGCTTCTCTGAAAGCCTCCCTTTTATTTAGTATTGTCAGCCAGGATAACCCTGCCTGCATTCCCTCAAGTATTAGCATTTCAAATAATTTGTCATCATTATGGACAGGTTTGCCCCATTCTTTGTCATGGTATTCCTTATACAAGTCCGTTGTTGCCCAAGAACATCTTTCTAAATTTTCTTTTTCCATCATATCCTCTTTTCTGTAACTTTGATTTATGCTTTCGATGTTTCCATTTTACCACAATTTTGAGAAGGTGCAAATAACACGGCTCCGCCCGGCACAAAATCGAACATCGATTTCCGTGTCCTCTGGGCTATGTAACCTGAATTTGGTGCAATCACATAATACATAATTTTCGTCTTTTAAGCAGTTGCTATTTACCTGCCGTACAAAAAAGAGTATAGTAAATACATCCGGACCGGCTTGTAATTTCCATCGTTCATTGCGGCAGCAAGCCGGCAGGAAAAATAGGGCAGGGGCATCCGTAGAGGTTCTGCCCGAAAGAAAGGTGGGCTGGGATGTATGCCATAGCAGTCTGTGACGATGAAGAAAGGATATCTGCGGAAGTGAAAAGGCTGATAAACGAATGGAATCCGGAGATAGAAGTGGACTGTTACACAAGCGGGGAGGAACTGCTGGGGAATTACCGGCCTTATCAGGCTATTTTCCTGGATATTGACATGAACGGCATGGACGGGATTGAAACCGGGAAACGGATTCGCAGGATTGACCGGGAAACCAAGATTATTTATCTGACGGCTTACCGTGATTATGTAGCCGGGGCGTTTGAAGTGCATGCTTTTCAATATTTGCTGAAGCCGGTGGGTAAAAAGGGGCTTCGGAAAGTATTGGAGGAGGTGTTCCGGTATGTCAATCATCCACAGAGGAAAACGGTGCTGGATTTTCAGACAGTGAATGGGCTGGTGTGTCTGGCAGCAGAGGATATTTATTTCTTTGAATATGTGAACCGACGCATAAGAATTGTGGCAGGGGAGGAATATTTTATGGCGGGAAGGATAGGAAAGGTATATGAGCGGATGAAGGGCTTGGGGTTTTCCATGCCGCATCAAAGTTTTGCCGTAAATATGCTGCATGTGAAAAATGTAAGGAATCAGCAGATTTATATGGATAACGGGATGGCAGTGCCGCTGTCGCAGAAAAAGATGAAGAACTGGAAGGAAGAACTTACATTGTATCTGTCTGCACGGCTGGCAGGGGAGATATAGGGATGACGCAGCTGACGAATCTGCTGTTTGCTTTTTTGGTGGTGGTTTCTTATACGGGCTGTGCGGTTCTGATGGTAAAACTGCTTCCGAAGAAAGCGGAAAAGCCTTTGTGGGTGAAAGCGATAGGCTGGGGAATGTATGGCGCTTTGACAGTGTCCCTGCCCGGGCTTTTCAGGGATGATATGGTGACGATGACAATTCTGACGGCGGCATATCTGCTGTTTGGATGGTATGCATATCACAGGAGCAGGATTGGCTTGGTTTATCAGCTGGTCTATATGGCACTGATGTATGTGTCGGAATTGATTGCTATCTTTCTGGCGGTGAACTTGGCCACTGTTTTTGGAGTCGGCAATATAATCTTTATCTATATGGTGAATGTGCTGAAGCTGTTTTTTATGTTTGTGGTACTGCTTCTGATAAAAAGGATTTTAAGGAGCCGGTCCGTAACTGACGGAACCCGCCTGAAGCTTGGAGGAATGGCGGCGGTGCCGCTGTTCAGCATAGTGCTTTTGTTTTTATATACGATAGGCGGTGAAGTGTTTTTTGTAAGATACGGCTATGGGTGGATGATTCTATATTGCGTGCTGGTTCTTGTGATTAATTTATATTGTCTGTATTTCTGGTATGATGTGGCATCCAGCCAGGAACTGAAGCATAAATTGGAACTGACGCAGCAGCAGAACGAACTGACCCATCAATATTATGCGGATATGGAGGACAGCTATAACAAGTCCCGCAAAATAATCCATGACATCAGGAATCACATCAGTGTATTGGAACAGGCGGCGAAACTGGGGCAGGCGGAAAGCTATGCCTGCGATATCCATGGGATGCTGAATTCACTGGGGCTGAAATTCTATTCCGAAAACAGGATGCTGAATATTGTGCTGAACGATAAGCTGAAAAATCTTTCTCCGGGGCAGTTTGAATGCAATATGTCCGGAGTCTGCCTGAATTTTCTTTCGGATATGGATATCACCACTATTTTTGCAAATCTGTTAGACAATGCATTGGAGGCCGGTGAGGGGCAGGAAGGATTTTGGCTGAAATTAAGGGGGGAGCAGATACAGGATTTTACGGTGGTGAGGGTTTGGAACTGCTGTAGGGCAGGATATATTCCCGGCTGTTCCAACAAGAAAGGGCATGAGGGGCTTGGGCTGGAGAATGCAGGACAGGCAGTAAGGAAATATCACGGGGAAATGAAGATTGAATATAAGGATTCCGTGTTTGCGGTAACGGTAGTGTTTCCGGGGGATATTGGATAATGCATGGAACGTATGTGAACTGTTTTCGGTCACCAATGTCCGTTTGACTTGCGGCTTACGGCAATAATGAGGGAAGAAAGGATGCAGAGAATGGAAAAAGGTAAGATAGCACAGGGAAAGAAAAAGGGTATTTTTTTGCTGACTTTGTGTGTGGCATGGATTTTGGTTCTGACAGGCTGCGGGGGGAGCAAGCTGTCGGAGGAATTTGAGGAAGAGAGCGTAAAAGAGAGAGCCATGGAAACGGTGGGCTATTTCAATGAAAGGGACTATCAGGCTATTATTGACATGGGAAACGAGGAAATGCGCAATGGCATTACTGCCGAAGATTTCCGGGCGGCATCGGATCCTTATTTGGATAAATGCGGTGAGTTCAAGGAAATAAGCAAAACCGTGGTGCTGGGAAATACAGATCAGAAGACCGGGGAAAATTACGGCGGGGTAGTGATGGTAGGTAAATACGAATCGGGGCAGATTCAGTTTACCATTGCATTCAATGAGCAGATGGAACTGGTACAGTTTATAATCAGATAATATGAGGATAGGGAGAAGGGAGTAGGAAACATGAAGCAAGAGAAAAGACAGATGGCAATATTTCTAATTGTGGCATACGGAGTATCCTATGCATTGGGGTTCTTTATGTGGTACGGATATGCAAAAGGAGCGGACGTGTCGGTATTTCCCAGCGCGCAGATGCTGTATCCGGCAGCCGGTGTCATGCTGGCCTATCTATTGACCCGAAAGGAGGACAGCCGGATGCCGAAATGGTTTTTCCGGGGAGTGGTGTTTGTGACGGCGATGATGATTGTCCTGTCCATAGTTTCCGTTGCTGTGCCGAAGACAATGACATCCATGGGAGTCAGCGTATCGTTATGGGCAATCACTTCACAGTATATACTGATTATCGGGAGTGTTGTCTGTTGGGTTCTGTACCTGATATCGTCCAAAGAGAAGAGGGAGGCATACGGGTTCCGATGGAAAAACAGCAAGGCATCCGTGGCATGCATATTGCTCTTCCTGCTGCTTTATTTTCTGCGTACGGTTCTGTCTTATGCTGTTTCGGGACAGCTGGAATATTTTTTGGCAGTCATATTGGGGAATCCGCTTACTTGGATTTCGCTGTTCACGCTGGGCATTAATTTTTTCCTTGTTTATATTGCCTTTCTTGGGGAAGAGTATGGGTGGCGGTATTATCTGCAGCCGATTATGCAGAAGAAATTCGGGCCGCGGGCAGGCGTGCTGCTTTTGGGGGTAGTCTGGGGGTTATGGCATTTGCCCATCGACTTTTTCTATTACAGTCCGTCAGCCGGGCTGACAGCGGCTGTGGCACAGCAAATTACCTGTATTTCTTTGGGAATTTTCTTTGCCTATGCCTATCTGAAAACGGGAAATATATGGGTGCCGGTGGTTATGCATTTCCTGAACAACAATTTGGTGCCGGTGTTTACCGGTACCTATTCGGCAGATGTGCTTGAGAATCAGGATATGGACTGGAGGCAGCTTCCTTTTGCATTATTGGTGAATTTCCTGTTTTTCGGAGTGTTCATTTTCACAAAAGAATTCCGCAAGGGGAAAACTCCTTCCGAGTCGGAAGAAAAGGCGCTTATGTAAAACAGATAAGAAGAATAGCCGTCCGGTGCAGCCGTAAAACTGCATCGGGCGGCTTTCATGCCGAAAAGCAGTTGGTTCGGATATCATGTCAGCAATGGGCTATAACGATTTTAATGGTGCGGAAAGGAAGGCAGAGAATATGAAGATATTAGTAATCGGCGGAAGTTATTTTTACGGCAGGGTTTTTGTCATGCTGACGGCGAAGGAGCATGAGGTGACGGTGGTGAACAGAGGGACATATCCGATGGACGGATTTGGCGTGAAGCAAATTACCGGGGACAGAAGAGACGGAGCCGTGTGGGAAGGATGCAAAGAAGACTATGATGTGATTGTGGATTTCTGCGGATACGAAAGAGGGGATATTGCAAAAGTTCTGGGGCATTTTGGGGGAAACGTGAGACAGTATATTTTTATCAGCACGGTGGATGTCTATGAGCGCGGGACGAAGGACAGGAAGGACGAATATGCGCCGCTGGAAAGAAGGGTATTTGCAGGCGAGGCAGGGGATTATATTGCGGGAAAGGTGGCTTTGGAGCAGGAACTGGCGGAAGAATGCAGGAAAAGGAAGATTCCCGGTACCGTTCTTAGGCCTGCGGTTTTATACGGCCCTTTCAACTATGCGCCCAGAGAGTCCGAATATATCCGTTATGCGGTGCAGGATCATGTCCTGCCGCGCATAACGGATGCCGCAGGGCAGTTTCAGTTTGTCTATGTAAAGGATGCGGCAGAGGCCATTGTGAAGTGCCTGCTGAATCCCCATGCCTATGGGCAGGCCTATAATCTGTGCCAGAGCCAAATCATGACTTACGATATATTCATGGACGGGCTGAAAAACGCGGCGGATGAGGAATTGCAGGAAATTGCCGTATCCTGCCGTCAGGCTGTACAGCAGGGGATCCCTCTTCCGTTTCCTATAACGGAAGAAGAGACGGAACTTTGTTCCAATGAAAAAAGCATAAGAGAATTGGGCATGGCCTATACGGCATTTGAGGAAGGGATGGCGAAGACATATCGGGCGTTTAAAGGGGTGTATGCAGGGTAAAATTGTTTCCGAAGAATGCTGCGGATATGAAAAAAATCAGAAAACAGTTTATAATCAGGCAAAAGATGCCGATATATAAAATAATATATGTAAGTGTAAAATTTTACATCGGACACAGAAAACAGGAAATGGCTTGGAAGAGAGCCATTCGGCCGGAAAAGCTGTTGGAGGGAAAAGGAATTCCTTTCAAAATATGATTTCAGGGAGGAGAGGAATATGGGAACGGTAACAATTAATTTGGCAGGACTTGTGGGGAACACGGGCAGCGGCATCATGGCAGCGGGTGCAGGCAAAGAGAAGGACGGGCAGGTGAAGAACGGTTCCATATTTGCCGGGAATATCAACAATATATCCAATGACCGTATAGAACAAAAGCGGGCAAGTGCGCGGAAGCAGGCGACAAAGGCCATTATGGATCAATTCCATACGGATAATGAGGTTACGGATACGATGAAGGAACTGCGCGGCAGGAATATGGAAATAGATCAGGAGATTGCAGAACTGAGGGAACAGAGAAAAGTTTTTGAGGAAGATCAGGAAGCACTGAAGGATAAATATGGGATAACTTCCGACAGCGAAGAGCAAAAAGAACTGGACTTGATCCGTAAGGCAAAAAGTGCTTTTAATAACGGCAGGCTGGGCGATCTGACAAAGGAAGAACTGGAACAGGTGGCCAACATGGATCCGTCCAAGCTGTCGGAATATCAACAGCGTTCCCTTCAGCTGGACAGCATTATGTCCACAATGTTTGATGCCCCGATTGCCGAATTGGAGAAGGAAAAGGTGGCCAACGGATCCGTGGTCGGTTCGCTTAAGCAGGGACTTCTGAAAACAAGTTATAAAGGCATTTCCAAAGCATATAAAGCGGCGGACACAATCATGGAGGCGGCATCCAAGGAAATCATGGGCATGATGTGGGATGACGCGAAGAAGCATGTGGATGAGAAAATGCAGGAATTGGTGGAAGCGGCGAAGGAAAAGGCAGAGGAGAAGGAAGAAGAGGAAAAGAAACTGGAAGCAGCCAAGGAAGAGAAGGAGGAACAGAAGGAACTTACCGAACAGATACAGGAAAGCACGGCGGACCAAGAGCAGCTGCAGGGAGAGATTGATAAGATACTGAAGGATGCGGAACTGTTGGAAGAAGACTTGAAAGGATTGGTAGTGGACGGCATGGTATAGCAGGCTGTCGGGCAGAATAGAAAAAGGCTATGGAAAGCGTTGATATATCGAATGGAATTCGAAAGTATCAGCGCTTTTATGCCCTGTGCCGCAGCGGATGCGCCGGTGGAAAGGATGGCGGATGTCATGAATATCGGGTATTACGGAATGGATATGCCTTATGGCAGGGAGAAAACTATGCAGGGTCAGCCAAAGTCCGATGCTTCGGCACGGCAGGACGGGGTGCAGAAGGGGCAGGAGACGGAGGATGACTGGGATAAAAAGTTAGAAAAATGGGATGAGGAACTGCGCAGGATACGGGAGGAAAACAGGAGGGAGCAGAAACGGCTGGAGGAGCAGCGGCTGCGTAAGAAGCGGATCCGTAAAAAGCTGCAGGAAAAGCTTGTCCTGAAGCAGTATTTGGCAAGACAGGATGAAATCCGTCAGCTGAATGAGAAAATATCCATTGAACGGGCGGTGGGAGAAGATGTTTATATCGAGAAGCCCCCGCTCAGCAAGAGCCTGAGTGCGGCTGAGATTGCGGCAATTTGCTCAGAATGTTAGAATGTATTATGTATCTTAGAATGTATCGGAATAAGAGCGGTGAGATAAGGAATTTAATAAAGTAAGCCTTAACTGAGTATGATTGAATAAGGTATGTTTTCATGCCTGGATAAAGGAATTGGAAAGGATAGGGGGAAAGGCAGGGAGGTAAAGGATGGCAGGGAATATCGGATGGAACAACAGCGGCATGGAGCAGCATTTCCGGGGAGAAGAAGTGAGGAGAAACGCGGCGGAGTCAAAGCCTGTCAATGAACAGATGCTGGAATGGTATTACAGTATGCGGGAGGAGGGAAAGACGGGGGAGACAAAGGAAGAGTATGCGTCTAGGGTCTATGCGAAAGTACAGGCAGGGAAGAAGCTGACCATAGAGGAACTGCGTTTCCTGGAAAGAACGAACCCGGCACTGTACCGGAAAGCGCTGCGGGCACAGAATATGCGCAAGATGCTGGAGAGCAGACTGAAAAACTGTAAGTCCAAGCAGGAAGCGCAGGAAATTTATTCCGCGGCAGTGTCAGGAGTCAGCGAGAAGGATCCGGACAGGGAGATGCTTCTGGCCGCCTTACAGGATGTATTCAAAGAATTCACGAAAAGCAATGCTTATAAAAAGCTGCCGGAAAAAGAAGAGGAAGAAAAGGGAAGAAAACAGGGCGGAGTGGATTTCGAGGTGGATGAAAACGGATATCAGTTGATTTTTACACAGGAAAGCAGAATAAAAACCTTTGCGGCAAACGGCTGAGATATCATTCTATGTTTAGCCGCAACAAAGTGAGGTGAAAAATATGAAAATCCATGGACAAAATGCATAAAAAAAGGTATACTATAAAAATGAGGAAATAGAATACCTTTGATTGCGAGAGGAACGGGCTATGGATTATAATATAGTTTCTTATGAAAAGAGAATTAAAGAGAACATAAAGAACTATGCGATCAGAAATTTATATGCAATGGATCTGCTGACGGAATATCTGGAAGCAGTGGCAGAGGAGTATGGTTTGGAATTGCTCCTTACCGACCGTCATGGGGAAAAAGCAGTGGCAGTCGGTAATTTTGAAGGCTTTGAGCCGGATGTGGTAAAAGAACCGGGGGAGAAGCTGCGCATTGCCGACCGCACGGTAGGGCATTTATATGTGAGGTATGAAGGGGTAGCGGAGGAAAGAGTGAAAGCGGCACAGAAGGCGCTTCGCTTGACGATGGATATTTTGGCATCGTTAGGGACGGAAGCTTATATGCATAGGGAATCCGTATCCTATATTGACGAACTTGAGACAAGATTAGAAAACGGGCATCATCAGAAACAGTACAGTGAAAAAGAAGATATTCTGACAGGTGTATACAATAAGAACTATTTGGAGAGCCGGCTGGAGGCTTTGGACCGTTCCGAGGTGGTTCCGGTGGCAGTGATTAACGTGAATATCAATGACTGGAAATTTGTGTATGATAATTTTGGCGTGGAGAAAAGCGACAGTCTGATTCAGATTGTGGCTTCCATTGTCAAGAAGGAGGCAAAGGGAGAGTACATAATCGGCAGAATCGATGGGGACGTGTTTGCGGTTTTGATTCCTATGGCAGAAGACGGGGAAGCGGAAGATTACTGCCGGCGTGTTCAGAGTGCATGTCAGGCATATGAAGACGCAGTGCTGGCACCTTCCGTGGCAGTCGGAATTGTATATAAGACAAATGTGGAAGAGCATCTGCTTGATAAGATATCCGATGCGGAGTATGAAATGTTTGATAATAAGCTGGAGATTAAAAATTCCCCTGGATATCAGGAACGGCTGAAAAAGGGTTTAAACATATAGGGAGGGTAAACAGATGAAATTTGAGAATACCAAAACAGTGGACGATGCCGTTTATTATGGAAATGTGGAAGAGCCGGTGGTGAGGTATCTGGAAAGCCATTTGAAATGTTTGGAAGAAGACTATAACGTGGAGTTTTTTCTGGAAGAAAAAGAGGATAAAGGCTCCATGCGCCGGCTGGGGATTGACTTTGGGGATATGGATCAAGATGCAAAACAGGAAGCTTATGTCGTCATGCAGTCGTTGGTGCCGGCTTTGCTTACTTATGGAAGGCAGCAGTATATCGAAATGCAGCTGTTGGCCAAGAAAAAACTGACAATGAGAGATGACCCGCTTACCGGGCTGTTCACGGCGGATTATCTTATGGACCGTGCTTATGTACTGAACCGTGCCGAAATATTTCCTACTACCATCATTGCAGTAAAATTAAAGTTTTGGAAGGATACGGTAAAGAATCTCGGTAAGGAAAGCGGTGATATCCTTGTGCAGCTGACCGCATCCATTTTAGGGAAGACTGCAGAGAAGGATTATCTGATCGGAAGGATGACGGATGATGTATTCGCCATATTGATTCCTCTTGTGAAGCGTGGGGAAACGGAGTCTTATCTGAAGCGTGTGGACGAAGAATGCCGTCTGTATAAGGATTCCGCCATTTCTCCGGCATTGGCCATGGGAATTACTGCCACGTCAAATAAGAATGAGAATGTGCAGGAAAAAATAAAGGAAGCGATGGCACAGCTTCCGCAGTAGATATTTGTGCCGTTTTTCAATTTAGGGAAAAGCTGAAATAGGGTTTGCCATGGCGGCAAACTCTTTTTTGCTGATGGGACAACTTTCTGCATGCACATTTGTGGGTATTGAGAGGAAAGCATTTTAGAACGTGTTCCGAAGGGAGGTATGCTGCATCGGAGACAATTGAGCATAATATACGGAATGAATTGCAAAAATAATGGGAAAATGAATTTTATAAAATAATTATAAAATGTAAAATATATACAAAATTGAGCAAATGGAAGAAAAAAAGAGAAAACAAGAGAAAATAAGAGATAGTAAGAGATTTATTTGCGTAATTGCAGTTGCAAACATTTTCATATGAATCTAATATATGGATTAGCAGTTAGCACTCGTTACAAAAGAGTGCTAATAAACTAAAGCAGTAGACAATAAAATTGACATAAGGAGGCTTTTAAAATGAAATTAGTACCTTTAGGTGACAGAGTCGTATTGAAACAGTTAGTTGCAGAAGAGACAACCAAATCGGGCATAGTGCTTCCGGGGCAGAACAAAGAAAAACCCCAGCAGGCAGAAGTAGTTGCGGTAGGCCCTGGCGGAATGGTTGACGGCAAGGAAGTGAAGATGGAAGTTAAAGTCGGCGATCATGTAATTTATTCCAAATATTCCGGAACGGATGTAAAAGTAGATGAAGAAGAGTATATTATCGTAAAGCAGAACGATATTTTGGCAGTAATACAGTAGTTGCAGAAAAATCACTGAGAACAGGAAAGCAAAAACAGGAGGTTGTTTATCATGGCAAAGGAATTGAAATATGGGGCAGAAGCCCGTGCAGCATTGGAAGTTGGCGTAAATAAGCTGGCAGATACCGTAAGGGTTACATTGGGGCCGAAAGGAAGAAATGTAGTTCTGGACAAATCTTATGGCGCACCGCTGATTACGAATGACGGTGTGACGATCGCAAAGGAAATAGAACTGGAAGACGCTTTTGAAAATATGGGAGCACAGCTTGTTAAGGAAGTAGCCACCAAGACAAATGACGTGGCAGGCGACGGAACTACAACGGCTACCGTTCTGGCACAGGCAATGGTACATGAAGGAATTAAGAACTTGGCAGCAGGCGCAAACCCGATTATCCTGCGGAAGGGCATGAAGAAAGCAACGGACTGTGCCGTGGATGCCATTGCAAAAATGAGCGCAAAGGTAAGCGGCAAGGAGCAGTTTGCTAGGGTAGCTGCAGTTTCTTCCGGCGACGAGGAGGTTGGCCAGATGGTAGCCGATGCAATGGAAAAGGTTTCCGGGGACGGTGTCATTACCATCGAGGAATCCAAGACCATGCTGACGGAACTGGATTTAGTGGAAGGTATGCAGTTTGACAGAGGATATATATCCGCATATATGGCGACGGATATGGATAAGATGGAAGCGGTTCTGGATAATCCGTGCATTCTTATTACAGACAAGAAAATCTCCAATATTCAGGAAATACTTCCGCTGTTGGAGCAGGTGGTACAGTCCGGGGCAAAATTGCTCATTATTGCGGAAGATGTAGAAGGTGAAGCTCTGACTACATTGATTGTAAATAAGCTGCGCGGCACATTCAATGTAGTGGCAGTGAAGGCTCCCGGCTACGGCGACAGAAGAAAAGCAATGCTGGAAGATATTGCAATCCTTACCGGCGGTCAGGTAATCAGCGAAGAACTGGGCCTTGACCTGAAAGAAGTGACGATGGATCAGCTGGGCCATGCAAAATCCGTGAAAGTACAGAAAGAGAACACAGTGATCGTGGACGGCGAGGGCGATAAGGCAGCCATCCAGGCAAGGATTGCTCAGATTAAAAAGCAGGTGGAAGAGACTACTTCCGATTTTGACAGGGAAAAACTTCAGGAACGTCTTGCGAAGCTTGCCGGCGGCGTAGCGGTAATCCGCGTAGGCGCAGCTACGGAAACCGAGATGAAGGAAGCAAAACTCCGTATGGAAGATGCCCTGAATGCAACAAGGGCAGCGGCAGAGGAAGGCATTATTGCAGGCGGCGGCTCCGCATATATCCATGCGGCAAAGGAAGTTGCAAAAATGGCGGAAAGCATGGAAGGCGATGAGAAAACCGGCGCGAATATTGTGCTTAAGGCATTGGAGGCTCCGCTGTTCCACATTGCGGCTAATGCCGGCTTGGAAGGTTCCGTAATCATCAACAAAGTACGGGAAGCCGAAGTAGGCACCGGATTTGACGCATTGGGCGAGAAGTATGTGGATATGGTAGCGGAAGGCATCCTTGATCCCGCAAAGGTTACAAGGAGTGCATTGCAGAATGCCACAAGCGTGGCTTCCACTCTGCTGACTACGGAATCCGTTGTGGCTAATATCAAAGAAGATGCACCGGCAATGCCCGCAGGAGGCGGAATGGGCGGAATGATGTAATTCCTGCCCGGTCACGGACAGAGAGGCCGATGCTTCGGAGGCAGCTTTCGGATATCTGTTTGTCTGCATGACTGACGTATCGTCCGGAAAAATAAAGGAAACAGCATGTAAGGCTCGATAACGGGTAAAACGTTATCGGGCCTTTACTATGTCTGCACATCTGCCTTGGATTGGGGCATATGCTTCCGCCTAAGGCAGATGTGCAGGCTTTACACCGGTTCCGGAAGTTGCTATAATATTTATGTTGGCAGGAAGGTGACGGAAATATAAGCAGTGAATGCGCTTATGGGGAAAAGGGACAGGAAAATGAATAAGAAAATAATACTGATGGTTGACGATGTGGAACTGAATCATAGGGCGGCAGGCGCGGTACTGGAAGATACCTATGAACTGTATACCGCTTTGTCTGTGGCAGAGGCCTTTGATATATTGATGAATGTCATGCCGGACCTGATTCTTTTGGACATTGTGATGCCGAAGGTGGACGGATATGAGATGCTGAAGCTGCTGAAGGCCAATTCCGTATTTAAACATATTCCAGTCATATTCCTTACGGCGGATAACCGGCCGGAAACGGAGGTGGAAGGGTTTAACTGCGGAATCGTGGATTTCATCACAAAGCCCTTTGAGCCTATTGTGATGAAGAAAAGAATTGAGACACAGATTGCTCTGGCGGAATATGAACGGGGATTGGAAACGGCGGTGGAGGCCAAAATAGAGGAAATAGAGAAAATGTATGATCTGATGTCGGTCAGCTTTGCCGGCTTGGTGGAATCCCGTGACGGCGTGACGGGCGGGCATCTGAAAAATACGTCCATTTACTTTACGGCGTTTATAGAATATTTGGCAGGACTGCCTGAATATAAGGCATTGCTGCCGAAGTCCACAGTGGAAAAGGCGTGCCGGGCAGCCCCGCTGCATGATGTGGGGAAGATTGCGGTTAAGGATGCCGTCCTGTGTAAAGAGGGAGTTTTAAGTGATGAGGAGTATGAGCAGATGAAAATGCATTCCATTATCGGGGGCGAAATCTTCAAGTTTATCGGTGAACGGATACCGGATAAGGAATTTGCCCAAATTGCAGAGCATCTTGCCAGGCATCACCATGAGAAATGGAATGGGAACGGCTATCCGGACAGGCTGAAAGGGGAAGAAATCCCCTTGGTGGCACGCATAATGAGCATTGTGGACGTATATGATGCGCTGACATCGGAACGGTCATATAAAAAGCCTTTTACCCATGAGAAGGCCATGACAATGATAGCAGGGAAGAGCGGGAAGGATTTTGACCCTCATTTGGTGAAGGAGTTTGTGGATATGGGGGGGAAGATGAAGGAATGTTATGAGATGAAGGAACAGATGGTATTGGAGAAGCAGTTCTTCCATTTTAAGAAACAGCAGTGGTAACAGTTCAGCCTGAATGTAATGTTGGGAGGCGGACGCCCGTGCGCGAGTT
>CAJUIM010000067.1 GCA_910586275.1 uncultured Lachnospiraceae bacterium
GCCGCCGGACGGAAGGGAGCGCCATGCCGGGAGACTGCCATACGGAGCGGACTGTTCCTGGCGATGCTCTGAACGGAAATGCCGGCGCAGACATAAAGCCGAAAATTGATTTCCGTGTTGCTGCGTTTGCCGCCGGGCGAAATGCCATATTATTCCATACGCAGGATGTCATCCGCCGCAAACCCTATGATAGTGCCCTGCACCAGCCGATTCCCCAGCGGCTGTGAGGACTGCTTCGCCACCTTCACATATTGCTTTGTATGCCCCACCTGAAATACCTGCCCCTCTATTATTTTCTCTTCTTCAAACAGCACTTCCGCTTCCTTTCCTATGTAATGCTTCCTATATTCTTTGGAATCCTCCCGTTCCATGGCCAACAGAATATTGCTTCTTGCATTCTTTATTTCCTCCGGCAGCTGATGATCCATAACGGCAGCACGCGTCCCCTTCCTTTGGGAATATTTGAACACATGCATTTCATAAAATTTTATCTTTTCCAGAAAGGCCTTTGTCTCCGCAAATTCTTCCTCCGTCTCTCCGGGGAATCCTACGATAACATCCGTAGTTATGGCGGGAAAATCATATTTCTCCCTTAACAGCCTGACTTTTTCATAGTATTCCCCGGCAGTATAATGTCTATTCATCCGCTTTAACGTACTGTCGCACCCGCTTTGCAGGGATAGATGAAAATGAGGGCACACCTTGGGCAGGCCGGATAATCCCGCCGCAAATTCTTCCGTTACGATTCTCGGCTCCAAGGAGCCGAGCCGGATTCTCCTGATTCCGTCAATCCCGTGCAGCCTTTTTATCAGCGTCAGCAGCCCGGAGTTTCCTCTGTCCATGCCATAGGAGCTTATATGTATCCCCGTCAGCACAATTTCCTGATATCCCTGCCCGGCCAGTCCTTGTACCTCTCCCAGAATATCCTCTTCCTCCCGGCTTCTGACACGCCCCCGGGCATAAGGAATGATGCAGTAAGAACAGAACTGATTGCAGCCGTCCTGAATTTTAATATAGGCCCTTGTATGGCCTACCGCTTCTTTCAGCCGCATCCCCTCATATTCTTTGGCGTTGCCGATATCGATAATCGTTGTGCCGTCCAAAGTTTTCCGCTCTTTTATCCCCGTTTCTTTCCCTTCCCTGCATGCCAGATATTTCTCTAAGATGGAAACCAGATCTTTCTTCTTATTATTCCCCACGGCCAAGTCCACGCCCGCATCCTTAAGTACCTCTTCCTGCCCGGCCTGCACATAGCACCCTACCGCCACCACTACCGCCTCCGGGTTCCTTTTTCTTGCCCGGTGAAGCATCTGCCGGCTTTTCCTGTCCGCAATATTGGTTACGGTACATGTATTTATAATGTAAATATCCGCTTTCTGATCAAATGGTACAATTTTGTAACCCCTTTCGCGTAACATTTGCTGCATTACGTCCATTTCATATCCGTTCACTTTACAGCCCAGATTATGTAATGCTATACTTTTCATAGGATTCCTTTCTATTTTTGTATTGTTTTTGCATTGACTTTTACTGCCCCAGCCTTTACTATTATAGGCAGAAGGCATGAAAACATAAGGAGGTAAAAACCGATGAAAACAGTACAGATTTCTTTAAACTCCATTGATAAGGTAAAATCTTTTGTGAACGATATCACCAAATTCGATTATGACTTTGATTTAGTTTCCGGCAGGTATGTGATTGATGCAAAATCTATCATGGGTATCTTCAGCCTGGATCTGTCAAAACCCATTGATCTGAATATCCATGCAGAAGACAATGTGGACGAGGTTCTCGAGGCATTGAAACCTTATACCATTTAAACCGGCAGCGGAAGCACATGCCGGCGGCAGATGAAAAGCATTCGGCTATGCCGGATGCTTTTTTGCGCAGGGACATACCCCTGCCGGATTCCGCCCAAACCGCGCAGAAAAAGATGCGGCTTCTGCCGCAGCCTGTGCCCCGCGCGGCAGAAACCGCATAAGGAATTCCTTGGAAAGCGGCATCACTGGCTGACAATAATCAGTTCCTCCGTTTTCAGGGCAGTTTCCACTAACTCGTCCATCTTTTCCTGCAGATTCTGCTCATGCCTGCGGACAATGTTCAGGTTCGGCTTGGTCACCGGATGCTTGGCCACGAAAATCGTACAGCAGTCTTCGTAGGGCTGTATGGAAGTTTCATAAGTATCTATCTTCTCGGAAATAGCCACTATTTCCATTTTATCAAAACCAATCAGCGGACGGTATACCGGCATGGTGCAGACTTCATTGGTAGCCGCAAGGCTGTGCATTGTCTGGGATGCCACCTGTCCGATGCTTTCTCCTGTAATAAGCCCCAGGCATTCCGTCTCTTTCGCAATATGCTCCGCTATACGCATCATATACCGGCGCATAATGATCGTCAGTTCCTCATGAGGGCATTTTTCATATATATATAACTGAATATCCGTAAAATTAATGATATGCAGATAGATAGGGCCGGTATAGCGGGAAACAATACGCGCCAAGTCCACTACTTTCTGTTTCGCCCTTTCGCTTGTATATGGAGGGGCATGGAAATAAACAGCGTCAATTTTCACGCCTCGCTTAGCTATCATATAACCGGCCACCGGGGAATCAATGCCTCCCGACAAAAGAAGCATCGCCTTTCCTCCCGTCCCCACCGGCATGCCGCCGGGCCCCGGGATAGTCTCGGAATATATATATATTTTTTCCCTGATTTCAATATGAAGCAGGATATCCGGCTTATGCACATCCACTTTCATTTTAGGATAGGCATCCAGAAGAATCTCCCCTGCTTTACCATTGATTTCCATGGAGGTGAGAGGGTAGTTCTTTCTTGCTCTGCGGGCATTGACTTTAAAGCTTTTCTCTGTCTCAGGATACACTTCCCCTATGTATCTGACGATTTCCTCTCCCAGCGCATCAAAACCTTTGTCTTCCACATAGACTACCGGACATATGCCGGAAATGCCGAACACTTTTTTCAGGTTGTCCACAACCTCGTCAAAATCAAATTCGGTAAGGGCTTCCACATAGATTCTTCCCTGTGTACGGCTTACCTTAAACTCCCCCTCGCATCTCCTGACCGCATATTTTATCTGCTGCACCAGTGCCTCTTCAAATATATAACGGTTTTTTCCTTTTACGCCGATTTCGGCATATTTAATTAAAAATGCTGTAAACATGTAAATACCTTTCTGCCCATCTTATGAGCCATATCATGCTTCCCTCCTATGGGAAGCCCTGCTTTCCCGTCTTAAGCGTGTTTGAAAACGTCCTATATTTACCCAAACCCAGCGGCACGAATGCCGTGCCGTATGAATTTGAGCAAAAGCCGACGCATGGCTTACCGCCTTGTATATTTTCGCAGCATAGGAACAATGTCATACATTGCCTGCAGCGTATAATCTATTTCCTCTTCCGTCGTAAAAACGGAAAGGCTGAACCGAAGCGTAGACTCCAGCAAATCTTTTTCCAGGCCGATTGCTTTCAGCGTAGCGGAAGGCTGCGGCTTTCTGGCAGCGCAGGCGCTTCCTGCGGAAACATAGATGCCTTTGTCCTCCAAAGCATGCAGCAATACCTCACTGCGTATGCCCCTGACGGAAACGCTGACCACATGGGGTGCGCTTTCCCTTCCTGTCAGGCCGTTAATCTTCACATATTCTATTTTGCTGACACCGTCCACGAATTTCTGCTTCAGCGCATAAAGCCGTTCCACATCTCTGTCCAAATCCGCATAGATCATATCCACTGCTTTCGCCAGCCCTGCAATCCCCGGGACGTTTTCCGTGCCGGAACGGAGTCCGTTCTGCTGTCCTCCGCCGAATATGATAGGCTTAATCTTCACCTTTTCATTGACATACAGAAAACCGCAGCCTTTGGGACCGTGTATCTTATGCCCGCTGACCGATAAAAGGTCAATGTTCATTTTCTTCGGATAAATACGGAATTTGCCGAATCCCTGCACTGCATCCACATGAAAGAGAGTGTGCGGATTCATTTTCTTAATCAGCGCACCCGCCTCGGCAATGGGCTGCAGGCTCCCGATTTCATTGTTGGTATGCATAATGGATACCAGTATCGTTTCCTTCGTCATCGCTTTCTGCAGGTCTTCCAAATGTATTCTTCCGTTTCCGTCCACCGGCAGATAAGTCACTTTAAACCCTTGCTCCTCCAAGTACCGCATGGTCTGCAGGATGGCGGGATGCTCTATCCTTGTGGTGATCAGATGCTTCCCGGCCCTCCGGTTGGCCATGGCAGTCCCGATCAGCGCAATATTGTCCGCCTCCGTGCCGCCGGACGTAAACAGGATTTCCTTTTCATTTATCTTCAATGTCTTTGCTATGGTTTCTTTGGCGTAACGCAGATAACTCTCTGCCTGTACGCCTTTCATATGCAGACTTGACGGATTGCCATAATCCCTGCACATGATCTGTGCCATGAAAGCCGCCACGTCGTCAAAACATCTTGTAGTAGCTGAATTGTCCAAATATACTTCCATGTTTCGTCTCCTAACATTCTGTGTACTGTAAACTACTTTCTCTGCATATACTCATTATATGACCTTTTTTACGATTGGGAACTTGTGTACAGGAATGCCTTTTCTTCAGACAAAATCAAAGGAAGGGAACACTTTACGGCAGACAGCCCGCTGAGCCGCCGCAAAATCGGCTTATCCTTCCAATTGATACATAATCCAGCCCAGCATCGTCAGGCCTGCCGTTTCCGTGCGCAAAATCCGCCGCCCCATAGTAACCGGCAATATGCCTGCCGCCAGAGCCTCCTGAATCTCTTTTTCCTCAAATCCGCCTTCCGGCCCGATAAACACTGCCACCGTCTGTCCCGGCACTATGGAAGAGATCAGTTCTTTCGTCCGTCCCATTCCCTCTGCCAGTTCATACGGAATCAGCCGGATATCCATGCCGGATGCATAGCCCACCGCTTCTTTCATGGACATTACCGGATGCACCTGCGGAATGACCCGCCTTTTGCTCTGCTTGGCCGCCGCCTCTGCAATCCCCTGCCAGCGTGCCCGCTTGGCTTCGGCCTTTTTCTCTTTCAGTTTCACCACCGATCGTTTTACAGCTACCGGAATCACCTCATAAACGCCCAATTCCACGGCTTTCTGTACAATCAGTTCCATCTTGTCCGCCTTGGGAAGCCCTTGGAACAGATAAATACGGGAAGGAAGTTCCAAACCGTCTTCCTTGACAAAACGCAGCCTGCAGAGAATGCTTTCTTCCCTGAATTCCTCGATTCCGCACCGATACTCTTTTCCGTCCGCACCGTTGCTGACCGACAGTTCTTCTCCCGGCTTCATGCGCAGCACATTCTTTATATGGTTTACGTCACTGCCCGTAATGATTATGTCCCTCCCCTGTATTTGGGACGGCTCTACAAAAAAATGATACATTCCTCATTCCTCTCATGCCTTACGGGCGGTTACGGAAACCCACTCTCCCTGGTAAGTCACTTCTGCTATTTCAAAACCTGCTGCCCGCACTGCTTCCGTCACCGTATCTTCCTTATCGTCAATGATCCCGGAAGTAATATAAATTCCGCCGGTTTTCAGCTGACGGTATATCACCGGTGTCAGAGGCACCAATACATCGGCCAGAATATTGGCAGTGACAATGTCATAGCACTCATACCCTACCTGATCCTGCACCTCTTTATCCGTAATGATATTGCCGATCAGAACACGGAACTTATCCGCGGCAATATGATTGGCTTCCATATTCTCCTTGCACGCTTCTGCCGCACAGGGATCCAAATCCGTCCCCACTGCCTCCCGCGCACCGAACACCAGCGACAGGATTGCCAATATGCCGCTGCCTGTGCCCACATCCAGCAGCCTGGTTTCCGGTGTCACCAGCTTTTTCAGCTGGCGGATGCAAAGCTGGGTGGTTTCGTGCATCCCGGTGCCGAATGCCGTACCTGGGTCGATGTGAAGAATCATTTTTCCCTGATCCGCTTCTTTAACCTCTTCCCAAGAAGGAATCACAAGCAAATCGTCAATATAAAATTGACGGAAATATTGTTTCCAATTGTTGATCCAGTCTATATCTTCCGTTTCATCCACCGTTACCGTTCCGTCGCCAATATCCATAAAGACGCGCAGTTCTTCCAGTTCCTGCTCCACCTTTTCCAATATTTGCCCTGCGTCCATGCTTTCCCCATCCAAAAGCAGCCTTCCGTCCTCCTGCTCTTCCACAAAGAAACTTAAGTACGCAATTCCGTCGTTTTCCTGCATCTCGGGAAGGATATCCACAAACATCTGCTCTTTTTCCGCGGCGGTCAGCGGTACTTTATCCTCAATCTGCGCACCTTCCAAACCAATATCATATAACGTGCTGATAATAATGTCCTCTGCCTCCGCCAAAGTTTTTATCCTGAACTTTTTCCATTTCATACGAATCCTCCATGCCGCCCTCAGCGGCTCAAATAAAAGCGCGAAACCGGACATCCCACATCTGCGGCCTCTGTCAGAATGCCGAAACAGCTTCAGGCTGAAAATTTCTTTTTCTGATACATCCCCAGATATCTCAGGATTTTTTTTGCATAATTCAGGGTAAAATACAGGATACAGCTGTCTATAGGCAGCATAATGCCGTTCTTCAGAACCCTGAGTGGCAAAATCGCAAAAAATCCTTTGCCATACAGCATCGAAATCCATAGCGTATTCAGCAGGCAGTTTACCAAAAGCTTTACCAGAAACTCCGCCGTCACAATCCGCATTACCGTAACGGGCTTCTTATAGAGAAGCGTTCCGTAAATCAGGCCTGCCAGCATCACATTAAATGTGAACCCAAAGAAAAAGGGCCCGGACGGCTTTAAAATATACTTCAGAATATCCAACATGCCACCGAACAGGCAGCCTGCCACCGGCCCGAACAGACACTCCACGACCCGGTTGGGCAGGCCGGAAAAACCGATTCTGATATAGGGGCCCAGATCAATGGAGGCCACCATGCTCAGGACAACTGCCAACGCCGCCATAAGTCCGCACAGAACCACATTTTTCGTCACAAATAGTTCTTTCCACGAGTTACTGTAAATCTGTAAAATTTTTTTCATATAAAAACCTCCTTTTTAGCAGTTTTCCTAACTACATAAAGGAGGCATAAAACGACCTATATGCAGCAGCGGGATGCGAAACCTGTACCGCAAGCGGCCGCTTTTCGTCCGTATGGCAACTCCCTGTCCATATGGCACTTAACGCACAGATTTCTACTCTGCTATTAGAAATATCATGTTTGTTATACCATAGAACATTCAATTTGTAAAGGTTGGCGGCAAATTTGCCTACGGCTAACCCATGAATTATATGGAAATTACTTATCATTGGAAAGGAGATTACCTGATTCCTAGCCTAAAACTTTCGGATACAACAGAATACCCTGTTGAAAAGTATGGAAGAATGAGTTAGAAACCTATAAAATTTTACATAGATTTTACATAAATCATCTTTTGGATTTTACATGAACCGGATACCATTTGATGGTATGGCAATTAGATTGGAGGTTGAAGATATGGAGACTGTCTTACAGATATTTTTATTGGCCACAGGATTTGCGATGCTTATCAAAGGCGCGGATTTTTTTGTGGATGGTTCATCAGGAATTGCTTCGAAGTTTGGGATTCCGCAGCTTGTGGTGGGGCTTACCATTGTTGCCATAGGAACAAGCGCTCCTGAGGCTGCGGTAAGCATCTCGGCGGTGCTTAAGGGGAATGCGGGCATTACCATCGGAAATGTGGCGGGAAGCAATATTCTGAATATTTTTGTCATTTTAGGTCTTACGGCATTTTTGACAAAAAAGACAGTTCCTGTTGCGCCTTCGACTATAAAAAACGAAATGCCCTTTATGATTGTGATAACGTTAATCCTGCTCTGGATGGGATATGCCGGAAATGAAATTGCAAGACTGGAAGGAGCCGGATTGTGGATTGTTTTTCTGTTTTATCTTTTTTATCTCTTAAAGATGGCAAAAAAAGGTGCTGACAAAAATGCAGAGGACGATAAGGGAAAACCTTCCGTAAGGGAAGGGGATCAAAAGGAAAAAAATATGGCAGTGCTGGTTTTGTCCACGGCTATTGGTCTTGTGCTTATTGTGATTGGCAGCAGCGTCACTGTGGATGCAGCAACAGAGATCGCAAGAATTATAGGGCTGAGTGAGAGGTTTATAGGACTTACGATTGTAGCGCTGGGAACATCCCTGCCGGAATTGTTTACATCTGTTTCAGCGGCGAGAAAAGGCAGTGCGGATATTGCAATCGGAAATATTGTCGGAAGCAATATCTTCAATATCCTTTTTGTGGTAGGAACATCTGCGTTGATTACACCCGTAGTATTCGAGAGCAAATTTATAGTGGATTTTATTGTAGCTGTAGCAGCGGGAGTGCTGCTGTGGATCTTCTCTTTCAACGGAAGGAGCCTGAACCGTGCGGAGGGCGGCTTGCTGCTGCTTGGATATTTGGGATATTTTATTTATTTACTTTAAATCACAATCTCTGTGGGAACGGTGTGCAGCATACCGGATAATGCCAAGAAATGATGCATATTTGAAAACAAAAAAAGAAAGAGACGGAAACATATGCAAAAAGCGGTTTTAACAAATATAAAAAAGTATTTTGCTGCACGGTGTCTGCCATTCAGGCAGTCTATTCATTGTAACAGTAATTTACTATAATGCCATATATACTACATAGACAAATTCCGGCTTATTTTTTATAATATTTATATAAAATTTAAGATACCGATGATTACTCTCAGAGCGTGTCTGAAATTGCTTTCTGTCAGATGTATGCCTCAAAACGATACAACTTGATACAGATAGGGGCAATGTTTTTTCAAAGATGTTCTGGATATTTTTTCGTCAAGTATTCTTATTTTTTAATATAAAGACAATAAAAAAGAATAATCAGTGAGGATTTGGCAAATGGAAAACAAGCAAAAGGATACTTTATTCTTAAAGATGGCCTGCGCCATATGGATCATCGCCTCACTTTCCTTAAACGGCTGCGGCAATCGGGCGGCCGATGAATTGCCGTTAGGCGAGGTAAATGAGGCACCGGATGACTTTCCCGGGCAGGAAATGCCGGAAGAGATTTCCAAAGAGGAAACTTCCGGACCGGAATCTTCGGACGGTGGGGAGGAAGAAGAAGGGACAAAAGATGAACTTCCTGTAATCGGTAAACGGGATGTGATAAACGGCAGGATGCAGAGTTATCTTACAGGAGAGTGGACGGATGAGAAAATTGCACGCCGCCGTCCCATTGCGGTAATGATTCCAAATAACGCGTCTGCCTTGCCCCAGTACGGGCTTTCCAAGGCAGCCATTATTTATGAAGCCCCGGTAGAAGGCAGGATTACCCGGCTTATGGGAATATTTGAGGAGTACGATGATCTTGGGCATATCGGACCGGTACGCAGCAGCCGGGACTATTTTGTCTATGTAGCCATGGGTTATGAAGCAATTTACTGCAATTGGGGATTGGCACGGCCCTATGTGGAAGATTTGCTGCGGCAGGAAAGCGTGCAGAACATCAGCGCGGCAGTGGACGGAATCCACAATCCCTCGGATGAGGCCTTTGGCCGATTAAACCGGCCAGGATATGCCAAGGAGTTTACAGGGTATCTGTTCATTGACGGACTGGAAAAGGCAGTCAGAAGGCAGAAATATAAGACGGAATATGACGATGATTATGTGCCCCCTTTTACTTTTGCCGAAGAAGGCTTCCGGGCCGAGTATGCGGATGCAGAAGATGCAGTCTCTGTTTATCCGGGCGGAAGGACGGATAATTCCGGAGGATACGGCGTTTATAACCCCTATTTTGAATATAACAAAAAAGATAATCTCTATTACCGTTTTCAGGACGGAAAAAAGCAGACGGACGAATATGATAACAGCCAACTGGCAGTTTCCAATGTGGTCTTTCAATATTGCCATGGCGAGGTAAGGGATAAGAAGGACTATCTGGCTTTCGGCGTACACGGAGAAGGAGATGCTTTGGTATTTACCAACGGAAAAGTGATTGAGGGATCTTGGAAACGTTATGACGGAGATGCCACCCCGGCAAAATTTTATGACAACGAAGGAAAAGAAATTATCTTTAATCAGGGGAAAACTTGGATATGCAATATATGGGAAGAGTACGGCGAATTTGCGGAATATAAATAAATTCGGCTCTCTCTTCTGAAAAATAAACAACTGCGGAACCAATATCTGCCGCCTTTTATGCCTTAAAACTAAAATTGCTTTCTGTCAGATATGTGCCATATCCTGCAGAAAGCAATTTTAAGACAGTTCCGGCAGTTTTGCGTTTACTGCCGAACGAAAGCGCGTCTGGCTTTCTCCTTTATTTCCCAAAAAACTTTTTTCTCTTGTCCTTTGTTTCCGTGCCTTCCGAACCCGCATTTTTTGCCGCATTGAGAGTGTCGCCCGTCTCCGCGTCAAACTTCCTCAGCAAATCCTTTGCCTCATGGGAAAGCTTATCAGGTACCTGAACCACTAATGTCACATAGTGATCCCCGCGTACGTCCTTATTTCTTAAGGTCGGCACGCCTTTCCCTTTTAACCGTACTTTTGTATCGGTCTGCGTCCCTGCCTTCACCTCATAGACTACTCTTCCGTCCACGGTATCGATGACAATTTCCCCGCCAAGGGCCGCCACTGCAAAAGACATCGCCACAGTGGAGTAAATATTATAGTCCTGACGCTGGAAAATCGGATGCCTGCCCACGATAACCTCTACCAGCAGATCCCCTCTGGGCCCACCGTTGCTTCCAGGTTCTCCCTTATCCCTGATACGCACACTCTGTCCGTTGTCAATCCCCGCCGGGATGGATACCTGGATTTTCTTTTTGCTGGCAATGTAGCCGCTTCCGTGGCAATCCGGACATTTATCCTTGATCACCTTGCCGGTTCCGTTACAATCCGGGCAAGTCTGCACATTCCTTACCGTACCGAAGAAAGACTGCTGGGTAAATACGACCTGCCCTTTGCCGCCGCATTTCTGGCACGTTTCCGGACTGGTTCCCGGTTTTGCCCCGCTCCCATGACAGGCGGTGCACTCGTCCTTTAACGTAAGTTCCAATTCTTTGTCTACACCGAACACTGCTTCTTCAAAACTAATACGCACGCTGGTACGGATATTGGCTCCCTTCATCGGACCGCTGCTTCCCCGGCTGCCCCGGCGTCCGCCGCCAAAGAAATCGCCGAATATATCGCCGAATATATCACCGAAATCCGCACCGTTAAAGTCAAAACCGCCAAACCCGCCGGCTCCGCCCTCAAAAGCCGCATGCCCATACTGGTCATACTGACGTTTCTTTTCCGGGTCGCTAAGTACGGCATATGCTTCCGATGCTTCTTTAAACTTCTTTTCCGCTTCCGCATCGCCCGGATTCATATCAGGATGATATTTCTTCGCCAGCACACGGTATGCCTTTTTTATTGCAGATTCATCTGCATTCTTTTCTACTCCGAGCACCTCGTAATAGTCTCTTTTCTGCTCTGCCATAACTGACTCCTTTTCTGATAACGAAATATAAAGAATGGCTCTCTGTGAACCATTCTTTTATAGGAAACCGGATATATGGGGCTGTTCTCCGGCCGGCCGGAGAACAGCTCCCTCTGGGAATCCGTCCGAATCCCATCCTATCCGTATTTCTTCCTCACGGCATAAACCTTTTTATACTTCGCGGTAATCTCCGTCCACTACATCGTCTGCCGCCGCACCGGCATCTGCACCTGCCGCTCCCATATCAGGGCCTGCGCCTGCTGCCCCGGCAGCCCCCTGTGCCTGCTCATATACTTTTGCAAACAGAGCCTGCGCATCGGTCATCAGTTTTTCCTTCGCCGCTTTCATTTCGTCAATGTCGCTGTCTGACATTTCCTGATCCTTCGTTCTTTCCAGTACTGCTTTCAGAGCAGCCAAGTCATCTTCTACCGTACTCTTAGCGGAAGCGTCTATTTTATCTCCCACTTCTCCCAATGCCTTCTCGGTCTGGAATACGAAAGAATCTGCCTCATTTCTTGTATCGATAGCTTCTTTCCTCTTCTTATCCTGCGCTTCGTACTCTGCCGCCTCTTTTACTGCCTTGTCTATTTCATCATCCGACATATTGGAGCCTGCCGTAATCGTAATATGCTGCTCCTTGCCTGTTCCCAAATCTTTTGCGGAAACATTTACAATGCCGTTTGCATCTATGTCAAAAGTTACTTCAATCTGCGGAACGCCGCGCATTGCCGGCGGAATGCCGTCCAGCCTGAACTGTCCAAGGGATTTATTGTCTTTCGCAAACTGCCTTTCTCCCTGTACCACATTGATGTCAACGGCTGTCTGGTTATCCGCTGCCGTTGAGAAAATCTGGCTTTTCTTGGTAGGGATCGTTGTGTTTCTTTCAATCAGCCTGGTAGCCACGCCGCCCATGGTTTCAATGGAAAGAGAGAGCGGGGTAACATCCAGAAGCAGGATTTCACCGGCTCCGGCATCCCCTGCCAGCTTTCCGCCCTGAATGGAAGCGCCTAAAGCAACACATTCGTCCGGGTTCAGGCTCTTGGAAGGTTCATGTCCGGTCAGCTGTTTTACTTTTTCCTGAACTGCCGGAATACGGGTAGAACCGCCTACCAACAGAACCTTACCGATGTCGGAATTGGAAAGCCCGGCATCCTTCATTGCGTTCTGTACCGGAATTGCCGTTTTTTCAACCAAATCATGGGTCAGTTCATCGAATTTTGCCCTTGTCAGATCCATGTCAAAGTGCTTCGGTCCCTCTGCGGTAGCCGTGATGAACGGAAGGTTGATATTGGTTGTAGTGGAAGAAGACAGTTCTTTCTTAGCCTTTTCCGCCGCTTCCTTCAGTCTCTGAAGAGCCATCTTGTCATTGGATAAGTCAACGCCCTCTTTCTTCTTGAATTCATCCAGCATCCAGTTGATTACTTTCTGGTCAAAATCATCGCCGCCCAGACGGGTATCTCCGTTAGTGGAAAGAACCTCGATAACGCCGTCGCCGATTTCAATAATAGAAACATCAAAGGTGCCGCCGCCCAAGTCATATACCATAATCTTCTGCTCTTTTTCATTGTCCAAGCCATAAGCCAAAGCTGCCGCCGTAGGCTCATTGATAATACGTTTTACATCCAAGCCTGCAATTTTTCCTGCGTCCTTGGTTGCCTGACGCTGTGCGTCATTGAAATATGCCGGAACGGTAATAACCGCCTCTGTCACTTTTTCGCCAAGGTAGCTTTCCGCATCCGCTTTCAGTTTCTGCAGAATCATTGCGGAAATCTGCTGCGGGGAATACTTTTTGTCGTCAATGGTACGGCCTCTGTCGGTTCCCATGTCTCTCTTAATGGAAGCAATTGTCTTATCCGCATTGGTAACGGCCTGACGTTTTGCCGGTTCCCCTACCAGTCTCTCGCCCGTTTTTGTAAAAGCAACCACAGACGGTGTGGTCCTTGCTCCCTCTGTATTGGCGATCACCGTAGGTTTACCGCCTTCCATAACTGCCACGCAGCTATTCGTAGTTCCTAAGTCAATACCAATAATTTTGCTCATAATTAAGCCCTCCTAATTATATTATGAATACTATTAACATGTTTACAGCGGCCAATGCACGGCCGGTATTGAAAGATATATCTATATAATATGGAAATTATTATATACCTAATTGTCTGCCAAAATGACCGTCTTCCGATAGGATGTTCTTCCCTTGCTTTTGTCTGTGTCAGTTCACTACCGCTACCATACTGTGCCTTACCACGCTGTCCCTATACATGTAGCCTTTCTGCAGTTCCTGTGCCACGATGCCGGATTCATATTCCTCACTCTCCACCTGCATCACTGCGTTATGGAAATCCGGGTTAAACTCCTGCCCTACTGCCTCAATGGGCTTCACTCCCAAATTCTCCAGTTCCGTCATCAGCTGCTTATAAATCATCTGCATGCCGTCCGCAAAACCGTTTCCTTTTTCCTCATCCGACACTGTAGCCAGGCCTCTTTCAAAATTATCCACTACCGGAAGTATTTTCTCAATCACACTCTTTGCACCGGTCTCGAACATTGCGGACTTTTCTTTATCCGTACGTTTCCTGAAATTGTCAAACTCTGCCATCTGACGCTTTACCTTGTCTTCCAGTTCTTCCACCTTCTGCTTCAATGCTTCCTGTTTTTTATCAGCTTTAGGTTTTTTCTTAAAGAAGGATTTGCCTGCTGCCGGCTCCGTGCCGTCATTTTCTGCGTTATTGGTTTCACCGTCCCCTTCTCCTGCTCCATCCTCTTCCGTGTTCTCCCCGTCCGTTTCTTCCATACCGGCTATTTCGGCTGCCTCTTCCCCTGCGGCCTGATCTGCCGGACATTCCGCCGTTTCTTCACCGCTGTTGCTGTCCGGAATGTTCTCCTCGCTATTGACCGTATTTTTTATGTCCTTCTGCTCTGCCAATTCTCTCATTCCTTTCTTTTTATATATTTTATCAGAATCCTGCTTTTTCACTTGCTTTACATTAAGATTGCCTTTTATTCGCATTTTCCCGCTGCCGATGCCCTAAAATCATTCTTTCTTATTATATAAATCTTCCAACTGATGCATAAGCGTTTTCAGCGTTCCCACCACCTTATCATAATCCATCCGTTTCGGTCCGATAATGCCGATGGTACCTTTCATTCCTTCCCCTAACTCATAAGTAGCCGTCACCACACTGCAGTCCTTCATTGTCTTCACCGGCGTTTCATCACCGATATATACCTGAATTCCCGTATTGCTCTCATCTGCCAAAGTCTCTTCCACCAGACTGTTCAGCAGCTGTTTCTCCTCAAAAGTGCTGACCAGTTCGCTGGCCTTTTGATTATCGGCAAGTTCCGGATATTTAAAAATATTATTGGTGCCGCTGGTATATATTTCCAAATCCTCTTCCGCTTTTATGGCCTCTGCCACTGCATCAATAACATTCCCCACAATGGAACTGTGTATACCTGCCTGCTGCTTCATGGCCGTTATCATGCCGAGGTTGATCTCGCTGATGGAAAGGCCGTTCAGGTGAGTGTTCAGGAGAATATTCAGTTTCAGCAACGTTTCGTCGCTTAGCTCATCCTCTACATGAAGGATGCTGTTTTTTATGATATTGCCCTCTGTAACGATGACGGCAAGTATCTGGTGGGCATCCACCCGCGATAATTGTATGAACTTTAACTTATTGCGATGGGTCTGCGGAGCGGAAATCATGGTTGCATAATTAGTATTCTGTGCCAGTACTTTCGCAACCTGCTTCAGAAGATGTTCCATCTTATCTTCCTTTTCCAACAGAAGTTCTTTCATTTCCTCAACTTCCCGTTCCTTTTCTTCCATCATCTGGTCTACATAAAGCCGATAGCCTTTATCCGACGGAATTCTGCCGGCCGAAGTATGGGGCTGGAGAATATATCCTAATTCCTCCAAATCTGCCATTTCATTCCGGATCGTAGCCGAACTCAGGTTCAGATCCGTATACTTGGAAATTGTCCTGCTGCCCACCGGTTCTCCTGTCTCGAGGTAATTACGGATAATGGCCTGCAGAATCTTCATTTTTCTTTCATCTAGTGCCAACATCCGTCATCCTCCTTTGCTTTATTAGCACTCGCCGTTTAGGAGTGCTAACATCTTCTTACCATAAAATATCACTTAGCACAGGGAATGTCAACACATTACATTAAAAATATTTATAAAAAAAATGTAAAGAAAAACCAAAGTAAAATCAAAGACCCTCGCGGCAGTCGCCAAATATCTGCATGCAGCCACTTGGCTCGTTGCCCGCGGAAATAAAAAAGAACTATCGCACGATGATTCATCATACAACAGTCCTTCTGAAACATATAAGTATATTTTTGAAAGCAACACATATCTTCGATTGTCGGTATCCATGAAAGCTTTCCCTTTATAAAATCATATGCAGCGATTAAATAAAGAAGTTTCCGTTGATTTCCCCGTTGAACACATAATATGCAATGTTCTCTTCCGGTTTTACATAAAGTTCCAGGGAAGTATACGGCTCTTCATTATGCAAATCATATTTCCATACATCGTTGGCTATTTTCTGCAGTTCTTCCATGGAATAGGATTTACCGCTAAACTGTAAATGCACTACCGGGTTCACTGCTTTCTTAGCAGTTCTTTTGGGAGCGGCCTTTTCTTCCGCCTTTGCAGGTTCCGCTTCTTTCGCGGCTGCTTTTTTCGCAGTTGTCTTCTTGGTCGTCGTCTTCTTTGCCGTTGTTTTCTTAGCAGCCGTTTTTGTTTTTGCAGGTGCTTTTTCTTCTTTCTTTACTTCCGTATCCTCAGATTTTTTCGTCTCTGCCGCAGATTCTGCAGCTTTCATCGCTTCTTCTTTTACTGTCGATTTAGCAGTCGTTGTTGTTTCTGCCATGGGTATTCTCCTTTCGATATCCTTTTCCCAATTATACAAGATAATATATTTTCTATATCTCCTCTGCCGGCCTTTTCTCCCGCCGGACTGCAAACAAGTTCCGAAACTAAGAACATTTTGTTTATTATCCGTTCTTATGTTAATAAATATGTTTACGTTAGTTAGTGTATCTCAATTTCGCTGTCTTGTCAACTTTTCAACGCACGAAATATAGAAAATAGCTAAAAAATGTTGGTAAAACAAGCTATTTTCTTATGCTCCCAGAAGAAAGTACGCCAAGATCAGTATACCCAGCACAATCCGATACCATCCGAATACTTTAAAATCATGTTTCTTAATATAACCCATAAGAAACCGGATGACCACCACCGATACGGCAAATGCCACTGCCATCCCGATAATGAGTATGGACCATTCCGACCCGCTGAATGCAAGGCCCGATTTCAGAAGCTTCAGCAAGCTTGCCCCGAACATTACCGGAATGGCAAGGAAAAAAGTAAACTCAGCCGCAACGGTCCGGGATATGCCCAAAAGCAAAGCCCCGATAATTGTTGCGCCGGAACGGGATGTGCCGGGAAATATGGCGGCAATCAGCTGCCAGATTCCTATGATAAAAGCCATCTTATAAGTGACCTGTGAAAGATCTGTCACTTTCGGAAGCACTTTCTTATTCCGGCGTTCTACTGCAATGAACAGAACTCCGAAAACAATAAGAGCCATAGCCACACATACATAATTGTAAAAATGAGCTTCAAAAAAGTCATCAAAAGGCATCCCGATCAGTACGGCCGGAATACATGCCACCGCAATTTTAAACCAAAGGGTGAAAATTTCCTTTTTTATGAACGGCTTCCGTTTCAAGTCAAACGGAAATATTTTCTCCCAAAACAGAACCACTACCGCCAATATGGAACCAAACTGTATTACCACTAAAAAAACCTGCTTAAATTCCCGCGACACATCCAGCCGGACAAATTCATCCAGCAGAATCATATGGCCGGTGCTGCTGATGGGAAGCCACTCCGTAATCCCCTGCACAATGCCAAACAACACTGCTTTTAATATCTCTGCCATTTTTCCCTCCATTCCAGTACCGCATCTTTCACTAAAAGTCCCCCCCACAGAGGGAAAATCGTCTGCTTCTCATACGCTTTTCCCTCTGGGCACTTTTACCGAAAGATGCTGTTTTTCAGTTCCGTTTCCTGCCCCACTTTCACATATATTATATATACGCCGGGAATATGGTAATCATGACAGGTACTCCAGCAAATCCATATAGCACTCTTCCGCATCCCGATAGCCTTCCCTGTATAATTCCTCCAGCTTCTTCCCGTCTTTCTCGATTCTGCCCACCCCGCTCTTTTTCTTAGGGCGTATCACAAACGCATTTCCGTTTTCTTCCTGCATTTTTAAGTAATCCAGCATGGAATTATAAGTTATATGGCGTTCCTTCATTAATTCATATACCTTCGGATATCTTATATAACGCGCTTTTATCAGCGCCAGCTGCGCCGTATCCGCCGGTTCCCTGCGGAAAGCCGTTTCCTTTGTCAGCACTACCACATTTTTCCGATTCCCGTCCTTGATGGATTTCGCGATCGGAACGGAATCCGATATCCCTCCATCCAGATACAACCCGTCGCCAATCCTGACGTTACGCGCTACCAACGGCATGGAACTGGATGCACGCACCGCTATGATATCCCTGTGCATCTCTTCTAACGGCATATATTCCGCTTCCCCCGTTTCTATATTCGTCACTGCCGCATAAGCTTTGCCTTCATATTGATCAAAAGCATCAAAATCATAAGGATCCAGATAATTAGGAATCAGATCGTAACACATATCTGTCCCGAATAAATCGCCTGTAGTCAATAGGCTGAAAGACCCGCAGTATCGCTTATTATCCAGATAATTTACGGAAACCCGATATGCCCTTCCCCTCTGCTTTGACAAAAAACTGCACAGATGACATGCCCCTGCCGATACCCCATAGCAGGATGAAAATTCTATTTCCTTGTCTAAAAAGAAATCCAAAACACCGGCGGTATAGACCCCTTTCATGGCACCGCCTTCCAAAATAAGCCCGGCCTGATACATATGTCCTCCCATTCCTATAAAGAACACTCACAAAGCATCCCTTATATCTGTCCGCATAAACGCCCGCTACTTTTTCACTCCATACTCCGCTTCTGCAAATTTACGCAAAGCGGGAATCGAACGTTCCACTTTCTCCGTTTCAATGCAATATGCCATACGGAAATATCCGGGACATCCAAAGCTGTCCCCCGGCACCAATATTAAATCATAGTTCTTTGCCTTTTGACAGAATACCTTTGCATCCTCTTCCAATGCTTTTGGGAAAATATAAAATGTCCCTCCCGGCTTCACGCAGGTAAAACCTAATCTCACCAATTCCGTATATAAAATATTCATATTCGTTTCATATACGGTAAGATCGGAAGTTTCATAAACTGTCTCCGCCACTGCCAGCTGAATAAGGGATGTGGGGCAATTATGCCCAATCCCTCTCGATATCTGCCCGCACATATTAATCAGCGTCTCCGCCTCCCTGCACGCAGGATTAACCGCAATATATCCGATACGTTCCCCGGGAATCGACAAAGATTTTGAATAGGAATAACAGCTGATTGTATTGTCATAAAATTGGGACACATATACCTCTTCTACTCCGGCAAACAGAATCTCCCTATATGGCTCATCGGAAATCAGATAAATATCATGCCCGTATTCCTCTGCCTTCTGCGTCATAATCCTTGCCAAACTTTCCAATGTCTCTTTTGTATATACAACGCCCGATGGGTTATTTGGCGTATTTATCAGCACAGCCATAACCTTTTCCGTCAGCATCTGCTCAAAGCATCCGAAATTCACCTGAAAGTTCTCGGTATCTGCCGGAACCACTTTCAGCTTTGCTCCGCTGAGATCTATATACGGGTGATATTCCGGAAAAAAAGGCGCAAAAGTAAGTACCTCATCCTCCGGCTCCGTCACAAGGCGCACTGCATGCGCAATGGCTCCGGCGGCTCCGGATGTCATAAAAATATGTTTCCCCGTATAATTCATCCCAAACCTTTTATTCAGCGACTCAGCCACTTTTTCTTTTACCGACGGAATGCCGAGACTCGGACTATAGCCATGCACCTCCATGGGATTGCATTCCGTAAGCAGCTTAATGACCGCCTCCCTGAACTTTTCCGGCGCAGGCACTGACGGATTCCCTAAACTATAGTCAAATACATTCTCATATCCGATTTCCTTCCCTCTCGCCGTGGCATATTCCGAAAGTTCCCTGATTACGGACTTTGCCCCCAGCATTTCTTTATACTTAGCTGCAATCATTCTCTTTACCTCCAACCTTATCCTGCGGCCCGAAACAACCGCATGAAAACTCAATGGGTATATTTTACCACAGTCGGGACAATTAGGGAACCTTTATCTGATGGCAGCCACGGAAATCGTAACAGTTCAGCCTGAATGTAATGTTGGGAGGCGGACGCCCG
>CAJUIM010000068.1 GCA_910586275.1 uncultured Lachnospiraceae bacterium
AAATCCCTCCCGTGCGTCCTCCTCTCAACACAACATTCAGGCTGAACTGTTACTAACTATGCGCATAATAAACGGTCAAACAGTTGCTTTTTGCCATCTATAATGATAAAATAATTATTCGACAAATGAGAAAGGAGTCCTAACCCATGAAAAAACTAACACACGGACTGCTTGCGGCCGCAACAGTCCTTTCCTTCTGTTTCCTGCTGGCTCCGGCGATGGCCTTTGCCGCAGAAACGGAACAGACATCGCTTCCCTCTATGTATGCCACTTTTTGGGCGTTAATCCCTCCGATCGTGGCCATTCTTCTGGCACTTATCACAAAAGAAGTCTACAGTTCCCTGTTCGTAGGCATTCTGGTGGGCGGCCTGTTCCACTCCGGTTTTTCCTTTGAAGGCACCATTACCCATATATTCAATAACGGTTTCGTCGCAGTGCTCTCCGACGGATACAATGTGGGCATCCTTATATTCCTTGTGATTCTGGGGGCTATGGTCAGCCTGATGAACAGAGCCGGCGGCTCCGCTGCTTTCGGCCATTTCGCCAAAGGCAAAATCAAGACCCGGGCCGGCGCACAGCTTGCCACGGTGGCATTGGGCGTGCTGATTTTCATTGACGACTATTTTAACTGCCTGACCGTAGGCAGCGTCATGCGCCCCATTGCGGATGAATATAAAGTTTCGCGTGCAAAACTGGCATACCTGATCGATGCCACTGCCGCCCCTGTCTGCATCATAGCCCCTATTTCGTCCTGGGCTGCCGCAGTATCCGGATTTGTGGAAGGAGAAGACGGATTTTCCATTTTTATCCGGGCTATCCCTTACAATTATTATGCCTTGCTCACTATCGTCATGATGATTGCCAGCATACTGCTCCGGGTGGACTTCGGCTCCATGCGCACCCATGAAAAAAATGCCCTGAAGGGAGATTTGTTTACCTCCGGGAAAAACGCCGAAGCGGAAGAAGAACTTCCTTTCAATCCGCGGGGACGGGTCATCGATCTTGTCATCCCCATTGCCACGCTGATTGTATGCTGTGTGGTCGGCATGATATACACCGGCGGGTTTTTCCAAGGGGAAGGCTTTGTCTCCGCCTTTTCCAATTCCGATGCTTCCGTCGGCCTTGCTATCGGCAGTATTTTTGCCATGCTGGTCACCATTATCATATACCTGCTGCGTCGGGTACTTTCCTTCCGTGAATGCATGGAATGTCTCCCTGCCGGCTTTAAGGCCATGGTGCCTGCCATATTGATCCTGACCTTTGCATGGACTTTAAAGGCAATTACGGACAGTCTGGGAGCCGCCGAATTCGTAGCAGGAGCCGTTGCGCAGAGCGCGGAAAGCCTGATGGTCCTTCTTCCCGCAATCATTTTCCTTGTGGGATGTTTTCTGGCATTTTCCACCGGAACCTCTTGGGGCACTTTCGGCATACTGATTCCCATTGTGGTCGCGGTTTTTGCCAACTCCAATCCGCAGCTGATGATTATTTCCATTTCTGCCTGCATGGCGGGTGCGGTCTGCGGCGACCACTGCTCTCCCATTTCCGACACTACCATCATGGCAAGCGCCGGCGCACAGTGCAACCATGTAAACCATGTTTCCACTCAGCTGCCCTATGCGCTGCTGGTTGCGGCAATTTCTTTCATTACATACATCATTGCCGGATTGGCACAGAATCCATGGCTGCCCCTTCCGATCGGCATTGCTTTGCTTTTCCTCTGCCTTATCGTCATCCGGGCGGCTCGTCAGGATTCCTAAATCCAATGCCCTGGAACGTGTCTAAAAATTGCTTTCCGGCAGAAAGGATATCGCCAAACGAAGCCGCGGCCCGCTCCCGGAATAGAAAATCTTATTCCAAAAGCAAGCCGCGGCTTCACTTTATGATATTACCATTCATGAAATCCACCATTCCGGCGTCAATTCCCCCAGCGTAACCGTTCTCCCCTGTCCATAATCCAACATAATCTCAATATCTTTATAATTCTCCGGCATCAGCTGCACCATAAGTTCCCGGCAGGCTCCGCAAGGCGCTCCCGTGCGCCCGTCGGGCATGATTGCCAATACTTTCTTTATTTCATGCTCTCCTTTTGTCAGCATTTGAAAGACAGCATTTCTTTCAGCACATATTCCCAAGGTGGAACAGGTATCCACACAGACCCCGGTATATATATTTCCTGCTGCCGTCAATATTGCCGCAGCCACGCCTCCGGCCTCCACATAATCCGAAATCTTTCTTCCGTTCTGTGCCGCAAGGGCTTTACCGTAAAGTTCCTCCCAGATTCCGCCGGGCTGACTTTTCCTTTCGTATTCTCTTTTCTGTATGGAATACCATACTTCATCGCAGACCCCTTGGTTATTTATGCCCCTTGCCCTCCATGTCCCCTCATAAGTCATGCCGCATTTCTTCATCACCTTGCCTGAATTCGGGTTTCTTGGGTCATGGCAGGCATGGACGGAATTCATTCCCACCTCCCGGAAAAAAAAGGCAATGACGGCCTGCACCGCTTCCGCCATTATTCCCTTCCCCCACCACTTCTGTCCGATACAATATCCGATATCAGCCGACTCCGTCCTATCGTCCGTCTTCACTGCGCTGATGCTGCCAATCGGCTCTTTGATTTCCTTTAATTCAATAGCCCACTGATAGTTCAGCGGCGAACCGCCGTCTTCCGTCCAGCTTTTCACCACCCTTTCGGAAATCCCGGGATTTTCATGCACCGGCCAAGTAAGGAATTTTACCACCTCCGGATCCGATGCCCAATTGCGGAACATAGGCTCCGCATCCTCTTCCCGGAACGGCCGGAGCACCAGACGTTCCGTTTCTATTCTTTTTGTCCCTTTATGTTCCACAACGCTTCCCTCCCCAGGCACTTCCTTATCTGTCCGGTTTTTCCTTCAGATAGTAAAACCCGTAAGCCGGCATGACAAACTCGGCCTCTTCCCCTTCTTTGCCGGAAATCAGATCCACATAGCCTCCGTCCAGCCCGGAAATCCGCACTTTCTTCTCATACTCGCTGAAATTAAACAGCCCGATGATTTTCTCCCCTTCCCAGTATCTCCCAATGCCGAGAACAGACCGGTCTCCGGTTTCCGCCGTCCAAGTGTCCGCGTTGGACACAAACACCTTTTCCTTCTTCCTGATCTTCTCCAGCTGATCCAGCCGGCAGAACAGCTTCCCTTCCACCGTATCCGGATCGGAAATATTCCCCGCCAGTTCCCAATTCATCTTTCCCCGGTGAATATATCTGGAATCCGCCGCTTTCTCCGGGTTTTCCTTATATGTATAATCGTTGACCTGCCCTATTTCATCCCCGCTGTAAAGAACCGGGATGCCCGACTGCATGAACATATATGCATGGAGCATCACATCCAGCCGGATGGCCAGTTCCATGGCATCCTCTTTCTGCTCAAAACCGGCTTTCTCTATGCCGCACATCGATGCCGTCGTCCCGCAGAATCTGGCATCCCCCGTCACCGGATCCGCATTGTAAAGTTCTCCCCGGCTGTTGCTCTCCCCGGCATAGCCCTGGAAATAATCATTCAGATATTGCTTATGGGAGCGTTCCCCTATCCCTTCCGCCATCAGAGTCCCATAGTCCAGCCCCCAGCCGATATCGTCATGGCAGCGGAGATAATTCAGGAAAACATATTCCTTCGGCAGCGCATTCACAATATCCAGCTGCTTTTTCAGTAAACGCACATCCCTTGTGGCAACCGTATGCCATGTGGTCGCCATTGTGGTCACATTGTACAGCATATGGCACTCTGCCTTTTCCACCGTGCCGAAATAAGGCACTACCTTCTCCGGCTCCATCACCACCTCGCCCAGCAGCAAAATGCCCGGGCAGACGATTTCCCCGATCATACGCATCAGACGCACGATCGTATGCACCTGCGGCAGATTCCTGCATTGCGTGTTCAGTTCCTTCCAAATATACGGAACCGCATCAATACGGATAATATCTATCCCACGGTTTGCCAGATAGAGGAAATTGTACATCATCTCGTTAAAAACCCTTGGGTTCTTATAATTCAGATCCCACTGATAGGGATAAAAGGAAGTCATCACAAAATGCCCTGCATCCGGCAGCCAAGTAAAATTCCCGGGAGCAGTGGTAGGAAATACCTGCGGCACCGTCCGCTCATACGCTGACGGTATGGCATCGTTATCAAAGAAAAAATAACGGCTCATATATTCCCCGTCACCCTGCCGGGCTTTTTTAGCCCATTCATGGTCTTCGGAAGTATGGTTCATGACAAAGTCCATGCAGACATTGATCCCTCTCTTATGGCATGCCGCTGTCAGTGCCTCCAGGTCTTCCATGGAACCAAGTTCTTCCTGCACTTTCCGGAAATCAGATACCGCATATCCCCCGTCGGAACGTCCTTCCGGCGTATCCAGAAACGGCATTAAATGAATATAGTTCACATTGCACTTCTCGATATAATCCAGACGGGATTTCACGCCTTGCATATTCCCGGCAAAATTATCAATATAAAACATCATGCCAAGCATATCGTTCTTTTTATACCAGTCCGGACGCTGCTCACGGTTTATGTCCGAAGCCTTTAATTCTCCGTTCCTCTCGGAATAAAACCGTTCCATATTGTCGCACAGTTCCGCAAACATGGAATCATTGTCATATAATTCCATATACAGCCAACGCAGTTCATCCAGATGCCTCTCAAAACGCTCTCTGTAAATTTTCTCTGCCCGGGCAGCCTGTTCCCCGCCGGCTTTCTTTTTTCCCCCCTTAACCACATTCCTGCCTGCCTTTTCTTTTTTGTCCATACTTTTCCTTCCTTTACTTATTATACTGACTGCTTCCGATCTTTTCTTCTTCACCTGTTTTTTCTCCCGGCCTCGGCGGATCCGATTCGCGGTTCCGCCTTTCTCCCCGGTTTCAGCGGCCCGCTGCTCTTTCCTCCTCAGGACATGTTCTCACGTTCCACGAATTCCATCTGATAAGCCAGATATTCTCCCTGCCGTACCGGCATCGGCAGTCCGGCTTCCATCAGGGCGGAACCGTAATATGTTTTGCCCGTAGCCGTTTCCTCATACACGGCATCTCTCTTCAGCCCCTTCAGTTTCACATAATTGACTGCCATATTCCCGTGAACTTCCAGCATTACCACATTCAGCAGTGCCTTGTCCCCGTTTTCGGAAACAAACTGCCATGCCCCGTAAGCATCCCGGAAAGGATCGGACAGCCTATAGTACCGTCCGTTCCGTATCAGCTTGGCGTACTCCTTATATTTTTTTACCTGTGCCTTTAACTCTTCCTTTTCTTCCTCCGTCAGTTCCCCCAGATCCAGTTCATAGCCGAAAGTGCCCGCCATGGCGACCACTCCTCTTGTATGAAGGCTCACGCTCCGTCCGGTCTGATGGTTAGGTACGGCTGACACATGGGAACCCACTACGGAAACCGGATATAAGAAAGAAGTCCCATACTGAATGCGGAGACGGTCCACCGCATCCGTATTGTCGCTGCACCATATCTGCGGCGTATAATACATCATCCCGGCATCAAACCTTCCGCCTCCGCCGCTGCATCCCTCTATCAGCATATCGGGATATCTCTGAATCAGCTTCTCCAGAAAATCATAGACTCCCAGCACATAGTCATAAGTAACCTTTCCCTGCCTGTTTTCCGTGGAATATACTTCACTGATGCTTCTGTTCATATCCCATTTCACATACTCTATATTTCCCTGATCCAAAACGCCGCATATAGCATCGAATATATGATTCCTTACTTCTTTCCGTGAGAAGTCGAGTACCAGCTGGTTCCTGCCCCGCACCGGCTTTCTGCCGGGAATCTGCAGTGCCCAGTCGGGATGCTCCCGGTACAGATTGCTGTCCTCGGATACCATCTCAGGCTCAATCCATATCCCGAACTTCACGCCAACCCCGTTTACTTTCTTAATCAGTTCTCCCAGCGTACATCCTAGCTTCTCCTCGTTCACCTGCCAGTCGCCCAGCCCGCTGTTATCGTCTTCCCGCTTTCCGAACCAGCCGTCATCCATGACCACCATGTCAATCCCTAACTGTGCCGCATGTTCCGCCAGCCGGCAGATTGTCTCCCCGGTAAAGTCAAAATACGCCGCTTCCCAGCTATTGACCAGCACCGGCCTTGGCTCATACTGATATTTTCCCCTGCAGATATGTTTTCCGATGCATCGGTGAAACAGCAGGGACAGTTCTCCCAGCCCCCTGTCGGAAAACCCGAGAATCGTTTCCGGGATTATCAGCGTCTCCCCCTGCTCCAACGGATAATGGAACAGATCGCTCTGCAGCCCCATAAGAACTCTTGTCTGCCCAAACTGATCTTTCTCCGCCTCACACATGAAATTACCGCTATAGACAAAAACCATGCCGTAACAATTCCCGTGTTCCTCTGTGGTATCCTTTCCTGCAAGAATGACCGCCGGATTGTACTGATGGCTGGAAGTCCCCCTACGGCTTCCTATTACATGATTCCCATAGCCGATTTCTCTGCGCTGCAGGTTGCGCTCCATCGTGTGTCTTCCCCAGAAACTGAGCAGGTCATAATCACCGGCCACAAAATCCAGGCAGGCCGATGCTGCCTTTTCCACGGTAACGCACCCTTTCCCCTGGTTGCTCACCTTTGCGCTCCTTGTAATAATGTCTTCTTTCTCCAGCACTCCGTAAAAAAGCCGCACCTGTACTTTGCTCACGCTGTCTTCCAGCAGAATTTCCAGTGACTGAGCCTCCTCTTCCGTGGCATAGACTGCCGGAAGCCCTTCCAGCCCGTACTTCCCCTTCCGGATGCTGTGGCTCACATAACGCAGATCGCAGCAGTCCGATTCATCCGCATTGCGGATAACAAGCGCACTGCTCCTATAATCTCCCGTCCCTATCCCGGGATACTCCTGCGGCTGCACATCCATGGAATAAGTCCTGTCGCCCCCCGCATCCGAAGGATTGCCGGAAAACCCCCTGTCATAGTATGTCAGCAGATAATCCATATTCCCGGATATCTTTGTCCCGTAGTACAGATGCAGGAGAAAGCCAAAATCATCCACCTTCATCTGATACGCCGTATGCTCTGTCTCCAACGTAAAAATATGATTTTTTTCCTGATAATGAATTGCCATAATCTATCCTTCCACCACCTTATTTACCTTTACATCATTTCACCTGAACCATCCTATCGGCACCTAGCCCCATGCCGCATGGCGGCTGAATTGCATGCCAAAACTATTCTTATCTATCATAACACTGAAAAACAAATTTGCAACATATTTTTTATCCGTATTCTATTGTGCAAACAGGGCACGGCAAATATGGTATTGCTGCCATATCTGCCGTGCCCTTCCGTGGAGCGCATCCAAAATTTTCCCTTCATCTGCACGCTCCTATGCCGTGCCCTATATGGGAACAGCCGCTATTTTACCGCACCGTTTGTCACTCCGTTGAGAATCTGCTTCTGGCAGAATATATAGAAAATCAAAATCGGAATCAATGACAGCAAGTAAGAGGCAAATGCCAGATTATAATTTGTGCCGAACTGGGACTGGAAGTTCAGCTGTGCCAACGGCAAAGTGTTCTCGCCTGAGCCGGCCATGATAATCAGAGGAGTCATGACGTCATTCCATACTGCCAATGCCGTGATAACCGCTACCGTGGCATGCATAGGTCCCATGATGGGGAAGATGATCTTCCAATAAGTAGTCCATGTGGAAGCCCCGTCCACCTTTGCCGCCTCTTCCAAGGCCATCGGGATATTCACCAGATATCCCGAATACAGCATAATGTTCATCGGCATATAGAACACTACATACAGAATGATTACACCGAACCAGTTTGCCAAGCCCAGTTCCGCCGTCTGTTTAGCCAGAGGCATCATCAATATGGCAAACGGCACAAACATACCGCTGACGATAAAAAGATAAACAAAACTGTAAAATTTGCTATGTGCCTTATTCCTGCCCAGCGCATATCCCATCAGCGAATGAATGGCAATGGATAAGACAACCGTAAGCACCGATATCAGTAAACTGTTCCGCAGGGAATGCCAGAAATTCGTCACTTCCATTGCTTCCCGGAAATTATTGAGGCTCCAGGTCTTCGGCAGAGACAATATGCCGCTGATGCTGTTGGTCATTTCCGAGGGCTGCTTAAAGGCAATCACAATGGTCAGGTATAACGGAAACGCAATCGTGGTAAGCCCAAGAATAAGCAGGACCAACACCAATTTGTTTGATTTACCCACTGTAGATGTATGTTTCATAACTGCTCCTCCTTTGAACCGGAAAATTTCATCTGCGCAACAGAGATCAAAACAATTACGATAAAGAATACGACTGCATTGGCACTCTGGAACCCGAACTGTCCGCCCGACATACCGTTGTTATAAATCAGGTAGGAAATGGACTCCGTGCTCTGTGCCGGCCCGCCCTTCGTCAACGCCATAATCTGGTCGAACACCATAAGGAAATTCTTCACGCAAAGCACCATGTTTATGGAAAAGAAGGGAATGATCAGCGGGAATGTCAGGTAACGGAACTGTTTCCATCCGGTCGCCCCGTCCAGACCGCCTGCCTCATATACATCTTCCGGAACCGTCTGCAGACCGGAAATATAAATAATGGTATTCATTGCTATTGCCTGCCAAGCACACACAATCATGACACCGATCCAAGCCTTGCTTGGGCTGGAAAGAATGCTTGTGCTAAGAGAAGATATCCCGGCCATATCCGCCACTGCCGGAAGGATATATGTAAAGAAATAGTTGAAAATATAACCTACTACCAATGAGCCGAGGATATTCGGCAGGAAATATGCACCGCGGAAAAATCCCTTTGCCCGTATTTTGCTGTTTAAGCACAATGCCAACGCAATGCTCAGTACATTTACAACAACAGTGGACACGACTGCCAGCTTAATGGTAAATAAATAAGATTTTCCTACGCGGGCATCGGAAAACAAATCAATATAGTTACGGAACCCTACCCAATCATACTTACCGAACCCTTTAAAATTCGTAAAGCTGTAAATGACGCCGCGGATCAGGGGAATGGTATTGAAGCAGATAAACAAGGCCAGAATCGGGAGCGTAATCAATAAAAATGTTCTTTGCCTATCATTTTTCATTGTTTTTCTTTCCTTTCTATATGTTTTCTATAACAAGTCTGTTCCTTTTACAGGATTGTGAGATATCCGGAAATTCAGTGTCTTCCATACTATCAATGGGATTTTTCATATTCCTGAACCAAACGGATGATATCTCTGTTATACCTCAGCCAGCTCGTGTCAAAATTGCCAAGGAAAGCATCTACGTCCTTCTCCAGCAGGAAAGTCTGAAGCAGCGCATCCACCGACATTTCCGACGGATAATAATGATCCTGATAATCCGTCATGTTCCCCGACTGGATAAACTCACTCATTCCGTCCAGCATGGATGCCAGTCTGAAATCCCCGTTCTTGCACGGAACCGCATTCTGATCATCGATATATTTCTGCATATTCTCATACTCCAGAAGGAAGTCCAGAACCTCATACGCCGCTTCCTTATTCTGGCATTCCGCCATCACGCAGAACCCAAGGTCAATTCCTGAATTTAAGGTTCTGTCCTCTTTTGCGTCACTGGCCGGCATTACAAAGGAATCTATGTTCAGTTCCGGATTTACCGATAAAATCTGAGGCGTGGCATAACTGCCGATGGGATACATCGCCGCTTCCCCTCTGGCAAATGCCGTACAGGCATCATTATACCCGTAAGCAAAAGGGTCATCCGGGCCATAGGGCAGCAGCTGCAGATACTTCTCGGACAATTCCCTATATTCATCCTTAAATGTGGTTTCGCCCCTGTTCACCTGTTTGGTCGTATCCGAAGGGGACAGTTCCACTGCCATGGCATTCCAAGGAGCAAGGCAGGTCCATGTGTCTTTGAATCCAAAGTAAAAAGGAAGAATCCCTTCCGCCTGTATACTGTCGCACAGCTGTGTCAGTTCATCCCAAGTCTCGGGTATCTGCCAGCCATGCTCCGCGAACATATCCCTGTTGTAAAGTATCCCCGCTGCATTTGCCACATAAGGCACTATGTAAGTTCCTTCCGTAGGAACCAGTTCCAATGCTTCCGCAATGTCCCTGTATCCCTGATTGATGTCATTCAGCCCATCGTAATCCGACACGTCCGCCAAAATCTCCGCATCCACAAAGTAGGAATAATTAATGTCGCCTCCGATTCCTATAATATCCGGATAATCCTCCCGGATAAACCTTGTCTTTAAAATGGTCATCGCGTCATTGGGGGAACTGATGGTGAGATGAATATCGTCATGCGATGCATTGAACTCATCTTCCACCGTCTTAAAGTAGTTCGCTGCTTCCGGCTTATACTGGACAATCTCAATTTCCACCTTATCCGACGAAGCCCCGCATCCCTGAAGCGGCAGTGCCGCAGCCAGGCAGCACAATGCCGTCCCCAAGCATTTTAACCTTTTTCCTTTCATAGCATTTCTCCTCTCTTTTTGATGTTTTTATTATAACATTCCATTATGCTATCAATAAATACCGGTATTTTGGCACTTTTATACCTTTTTGCGTCTTTTATGTTTTATATTTGAAGTCATATGGCATTTTGGTATATAATATACTTTGCATAGGAAAAATATACTATATATTTCAAACACGCTCTTGTGCGCGCAACGATGACTAGTACCGGAAAGGAAAAGGGTAATTTCATGAGCGAATTTATTTTCTCCGTATTTCCAAGCGAAACTTTTGTGGATTTAGGCTTATACCAGTTCGGCTGGGAGCAATGTGACCCGTCCCATTCCTTCGGACCGGCAGCCAGAAACCATTATCTGTTCCATTACTGCCTTTCCGGCGCAGGCACCCTCTATGCAGAGGACGGGAAAAAAGAATCCAATGTGTTCCAAATCCGGAGCGGGCAGGGCTTTATGATGTTCCCCCACCAAGTATGTACTTATATTGCGGATCATGAGATCCCTTGGGAATATGCATGGCTAGAATTTGACGGCCTGCGCGTAAAAGAAACCATAGAATTGACCGGGCTCAGGCCGGAGCAGCCGGTCTATAAAGCACGGTACAAAGACATTTGTGAAACTATGAAAAATGAAATGCTGTATATCATCAATCACAAGGAAGAATCCCCCTTCCACTTAATCGGGCATCTGTATCTGTTCATTGACAGCTTGGTACGTTCCTCCACCTCCGCACAGCTCAGCCAAGGCAACAGCCTGCGGGAATTCTATATTAAGGAAGCCTTCTCCTTTATAGAACAGAATTTTCAGAACGATATCTCCGTAGAGGATATCGCCGCTTCCTGTGGGCTGAACCGCAGTTACTTCGGGAAAATCTTCCACGAAAACATGGGAAAGTCCCCACAGGAATTCCTTATTTCCTACCGCATGACCAAAGCTACCGAACTGCTGAAGCTGACCGGCTTATCCATCGGCGACATAGGAAATGCAGTGGGCTACCCGAACCAACTGCATTTCTCCAGAGCCTTCAAAAACGTATACGGCATTTCCCCCAGGCAATGGCGATATGAACATGGCAGCGGCACAGAAGCCAGAAACTGAAATCCTTGCTGACCGTCAGCGGCAATGCCCTCCGCACTTCCCGCAATCGCCCCCGCAGCCCGTGGCTTTCCCGTTTTTCTTATCTTTGACCATTTTTTTAATGACCATGGCCGCTGTTCCGAACACAAGCAGCCCTACAAAAAATGTTCCCATCCGCATCCTCCGTTTCCATCCACTATTTTGCCGTTACTATCTTACCCATATCAGCTTTCCGAAGATAACTTTCCTTATATGGCCTCAGCAGCAGATATAAGAATCCGGCCAGAGCCAAAAATGCCGCTGCCGTCCAAATACCGAATTTTCCTTCTGTAAGCAGAGTCCCGATCTGATAAACACATAAAGACACTATATAGGCAAGAAGAGTCTGATATCCGACAGCAAGCCAAAACCATCTGATATTGTTCATCTCTCTCTTAATCGCACCCATTGCCGCAAAACAAGGCGCACACAGAAGATTGAACACTAAGAAGGAATAAGCGGCACCTGCCGTCATGCTTCCGGCCAATGCTCCCCACACTTCCATGCCGTCTTCCGCCACTTCCGCCCAACCGAAAAGAATACCGAATGTGCCTACTACATTTTCCTTTGCTACCAATCCGGCAATGGCCGCCACTGCAGGCTTCCAATCCCCCCACCCGAGAGGAACGAACAGCCAGCTAATGCCCTTTCCGACTGCCGCCAGAATACTATGGTCAATTTCCATGTCTTCCAACATCCTGAACTGCCCATCCACAAAGCCAAAATATGTGGAAAACCAAATGACAATGGTAGACAGCAAAATAATGGTTCCCGCCTTTTTCATAAAAGACCATCCTCTTTCCCACATGCTCCTCAGCACATTGGATGCCGCAGGCATATGATATGCCGGAAGTTCCATGACAAACGGCACAGGATTCCCTGCAAACATACCCGTCTTTTTCAAAATCATGCCGGAACAGACCACTGCCGCTATCCCTACAAAGTACGCGCTGGGCGCCACCCAGAAGGCTCCTCCGAACAGGGCACCGGCAATCAGGGCGATAATAGGCAGCTTCGCACTGCACGGAATGAAAGTGGTAGTCATAATAGTCATTTTCCGGTCACGGTCATTTTCAATCGCCCTTGATGCCATAATGCCAGGCACCCCGCAGCCCGTGCCAATCAGCATCGGAATAAATGATTTCCCGGATAGGCCGAACTTACGGAATACTCTGTCCATAATAAAAGCAACTCTGGCCATATATCCGCAGCTTTCCAAAAAAGCAAGGAACAGAAAAAGCACCATCATCTGCGGCACGAAGCCAAGTACAGCTCCCACACCTGCTATAATACCATCTAAAACCAAGCCTGACAACCAATCCGCACAGCCCACGGTTTCCAGTGCAGCCTCCGCCAATACCGGAATCCCGGGCACTTCCAGACCAAACAGGCTAAAACCGTCACCGAACAGTCCGTCATTTGCCCAATCCGTGGCCCACGTTCCCACCGTAGTGACGGAAACATAATAGACCAGCCACATGACCAACGCAAAAATAGGAATTGCCAGAAAGCGGTTTGTCACCACACGGTCAATACGATCCGACATGCTCAACGACTCCGCTTTTCCTTTCATCACGCATTCTCCGACCACAGAAGAAATATAGGCATATCTCTCGTTGCTGATTATGCTTTCCGCATCATCGCTAAAAGCCTCTTCTAGCTGCCAAACTACTTGGGACACATCCGGCGCTTCCCGCAGCATGGCGGCAATTTCCGCATCGCCCTCCAGCATCCTGACGGCAAAGAAACGCTTCTGCCTTTCTTCTGCGTCATCCCCAATCATTGCCATGACCTCCCGTATCGCCCCTTCTGCCATAGACGAGAACGCCGGAACCGGCGCGGGCGGACTGCTCTTTTCCGCTGCTGCCACTGCCATCTCCGCCGCCTGACCGATTCCGGTTCCTTTCAGCGCAGACATTTCCACTATCTCACAGCCCAGCTTTTCCTTTAGCTTTCCGATATGTATCTTATCTCCGTTCTTATCCGTCAAATCTGCCATATTGACTGCCATCACCATCGGAAGCCCAAGTTCTGCCAACTGTGTACTCAAATACAAATTCCTCTCAATATTGGTTCCGTCCACAATATTGAGAATTACATCCGGCTTTTCCTGAAGCAAATAGTTTCTTGCCACCCTCTCCTCCAAAGTATACGGAGACAAAGAATAAATACCGGGCAGATCCGTAACGACGACATCCTTTCTCCCTTTCAGCCTCCCTTCTTTTTTCTCCACTGTGACTCCCGGCCAATTTCCCACAAACTGATTGGATCCGGTAAGCGCATTAAACAATGTAGTCTTACCACAGTTTGGGTTACCCGCTAATGCAATTTTTACTGACATATCCTTCCTCTTTCTGCCGCAAGGCTTTATATTCCGTCTTTCCGTCTCTATTCCACTATTATCATTTCGGCATCTGCTTTCCGAAGCGAGAGTTCATACCCTCTGACAGTGACCTCCACCGGATCTCCGAACGGAGCCGCCTTCCTTACATACACTTCCGTACCTTTCGTAATTCCCATGTCCATGATTCTCCGCCTTACGGGGCCTTCACCGGCCAGCCTGACTACTTTTACGGCATTCCCACAGGAAACTTCCTTCAATGTCTTCATCTTCATCCTCCTTTTTCAGACATGCCCTACCAAAATCTTATTTGCCATATCCTTGCCAATAGCAATTCTAGAGTCTCTGACATTCACAATCAAGTTCCCGCCCGTCTGTGAAATAACAGTCACAACCCCGCCTGACACAAAACCAAGATTTTCCAAAAACCTTTTCACTTCTCCGCTCCCTCCCACCTTTCGGATTACATTAGGCTCTCCTTTATCTGCCAACGTCAGCGGCATATCCATCCTCCTTTCTTATTTTGATATTGAAACTTATTATCATTTAACTCTTAGGTTAGTATATACTAACTCCCATTAGTTGTCAAGTATTCCCATAAATTTTTGCCTTACTGATAACGCGATATATTTTCGCAGTATCCCTCTTCTCCGGAACAATGCCCTCCTAAATCTTTTTCTTATAAGCACCTTCCGATAAACACATTTCCCCCAAAACACCATCTCCCTATTTACTGCCCTGCCAAAAACATGCTATACTGTTCATAACGCAACTTAAAATTCCCTGTAATCTGCCATCCCACTTCATGCTCTGGTTTCTGCAGCATATATGTTCTGACGAATTCAGACAACGCAGACCACTCTGTCTCTTATATTCCGACTCAAACATAATACAAATGGGAATGGCATCTTGCAGTCGCCAATTTTAAGACACGTTCCGGAAACTAACCAATATAACTGCATTATCCGGAAAGCCATATAGGGATAAGGGAATAAAACAATGAACGTCAATGAATCCGTAGAAAATTATTTGGAAACCATTCTGATTTTAAGCAAATCGCATCCGATCGTGAGGTCCGTGGACATTGCGGAAGCGCTGGGCTTTAAGAAGTCCAGTGTCAGCGTAGCTATGAAAAACCTCCGGCAGAAAGAGCATATCACCGTAACAAAGGAGGGATTCATCTGTCTGACGGAATCGGGACGGGCCATCGCCGATATGATTTATGAAAGACATCAACTTCTCACGGACTGGCTGACACGGTTAGGCGTCAACCCGCAAACTGCCGCCCAGGATGCCTGCCGTATAGAGCATGTAATCAGCAGAGAAAGCTTTGATGCCATAAAGAGACATGTGAAATAACAGCTATTCGAACCTTTTTGGAATCCGAAAAAGGATTCCGGATGCCATGCTGCTACATGGCATTCAGAATCCCTTCGATTCCTTCTTTCTTAAACATTTCTTTATAATACCCGATTTCCCCCTGAATCAGGCTGTCTATGACGTTCATCCCAAGCAATTCCACCGGTGCTTTATCATCCGTCAATAAGTATTCCCCCTTTTCATAAGGAATCAATGCCGCGCCCACCCGTTCCATCATGGCTGCCAGTTCCTCTTCTTCCAGCTTCCCGGCATTTTCTCCGAAATCCGCCATTACATTTCCGTTCTGCGTAGCAAACAGTTCCCGGTTGGTAGTTCCCCTGACCTCTGCCGTATAGACATAATCAAATACGCTTGCTATCGTATCGGAAAGGTAATCATTAATATTCCCCTCTTCCTCCGAATGCATATTCATATTCACCACCATTACGCCGTCCTCTTTCAGATGCTCCCGCACCATGGAAAAAAATTCTACGGAAGACATTTGGAACGGAATGGTAATGTCCTGATAAGCATCCACCATAATCACATCATACTTTTTATCCACCGCCTGCAGATAGGCACGGCCATCGTAGGTAGTCACTTCCACCGTATCGGGCAGATTAAAATACTTTCCTGCCAAATCCGTAATCTTCCGGTCGATTTCCACCCCTTCGATATCCATATGGCTGAAATATTTCATACACTGGCTGGCATAAGTCCCTGTTCCCATTCCCAGAACAAGAAGTTGTGCCTCCTCCTTATCCCCGATTCCTGCCATAACCGGAGCCGCCAATGCATAGTCATAATACATTCCCGTCAGCGAATCATCTTTCTTCCTAATGGACTGTACACCGAACAGTACGTTGGTGGATAAAATTACGCTGTCTTCCGTTTCCTTCACCTGCAGATAATTATAAACGGATTCTCCCTCAAACAGCAGATTGCTTTCCCAAAAAGCAAAGCTGCCGGAATGCCCCAGAATACTGAACACCACAAAAAGCACTGCCGCCGCCCCGCAGACACCTTTCTTCGCTTTCCTGCAGATAAAATAAACAAGCCCCAGTGCCAGCAATATCCCGGAAAAAATAAGGAAAGTCACCGATGTTCCCACTGCCGGGATCGTCACGAAAGTCGGCAGAAACGTGCCTATAATGCTGCCGATGGTATTGAAAGCGCCTAAATTCCCCACCGTCCTGCCGCTGTCGTCCAGACTGTCCACCGTATATTTTACCAAAGACGGCGTCACCGTGCCAAGCAGGAACAGCGGAAACACAAAGATTACCATACATGCCGCAAAGCCTGCTAAAATCAGGAAATTGTTGTTCACCGTCAGCACAAGCACTGCCGATATGGCCAGTATGATATATTTCCCTGCCACGGGAATCGCGGCAATCCAGAGCGCAGCCACAATCAGCCGCATATATAGCCTGTCCGGATCCGGATTCCTATCCGCGCTCCTGCCGCCCCATAAGTTTCCCAATGCCATGGCAATCATAATCGTCCCGATAATGATAGTCCAGACAATCTGCGAAGAACTGAAATAAGGCGCCAGCAGCCGGCTCGCCCCCAACTCCACTGCCATTACCGACATCCCCGCAAAAAATTCCGTTGCATATAAATAATACTTATTTTTCCATATACCGTCCACGCCTCTGCCTCCACAATATTCATATATTAACAGTCAACCGCCGGATCCGTGTCATAGAGCCGGGCTGCAGTCCGGCTCTATGACACGATTCACCGGACACATTCCTATATCCTATCAGAAAAACCGGCCAAAAAAAAGCGTTTTCCGGCGAATTTATCCATTTTTTATATTTTAGCGGCATATCCTGCTGCTCTTCCCCCCTCTTTCCGCACCAAAACAAATTCCTAATTTTTAATTAAGATTTCCCATAGTCTCTTGTGATACTTTTCTACATATGTTATTGTGAAGAAAATACGAAGGAGGAACTATATGAAAAACAAAATATACTTTATCTTATTTTTATTTTACTTTCTTGTTTTAGGATATATTCTTTATCTCAACGGTGTCTTCACCGGAGAAATCACATCCTACGCCAACCTGTTCATCAACCTTGGATGCCTGCTGGTCATCGGAATATTGTTCGTCCTGTCCGCCGTCAGCTTCGCAAGGCTGAACCGATGCGTAGATGCCCTTTCCTTTGCCACATTCTCTATCAATAAAAGATATAAGGAAACGGGAAAAAATCTCTGGGGTGAATACCGCGACAAGAAAAACCTATTCGAAAATCCCACATTGGACGAAGCCTTTTCCAAATACCAGAAACGCATGCGAAGCTATACTACTAAACGCGGGCTGACCAATATATGCAAACTGGAAGAATACATAAACGAAGACATGCTGGATCAGATTGGCTCTTCCCACTACAATTCCAATATCGCGGGAACCATGACCGGACTCGGCATACTGGGTACCTTTATCGGGCTTTCCTTGGGTCTGAGCGCATTTTCCGGCAATGATATTTTTACCATCTCCGACAATGTGGGGCCTCTTTTGGACGGCATGAAAGTAGCCTTCCATACATCCGTATACGGCATTTTCTTTTCACTTATATTTAATTTCGTATACAGAAGCATAATGGCATATTCCTATCAAGTGCTTTCCGAATTTCATACATGCTATAGGGAATGCGTCATGCCTTCCGTCGGAGCCAATGCGGATGAGAATTCCAAGGCCATGCTTGTATATCAGGCAAATATGGCCAATTCCATGAAATCCATACTGGATCTGCTGAAAGGCACTGCCGAAGCGCAGACTGCGGGAATGGAACGGATGCTGCAGGAATTTGTCCGCCAGCTTTCCCAGACAATGGGATCCGATTTCGAGAAATTAGGAAAATCCCTGAACGATGCCTGTGATGCACAAGCCATTTATTCCCGTAATTACCAGAGCATGGAAAATACGACAAAAGAATTGCTGGAAGCCAGCCGCATCCTTATGGAAACCATGGATCATACCATGACACGTCAGGAAAGGTTTGCCAAGGAACTGAAAAACCAGCAGGAAATCCTTTCCCGTGCCTGCGACACCTTAAATGAGGATATCAGCAACCAATTATATACCTTTAATCAGATGAGGGATCTATATGAAAAATAGCAGAAAAAACAGGGAAGCCTTTCATGAACACAGCTTTTGGCAGTCATACTCCGACATGATGGCAGCACTGCTGCTGATTTTCGTACTGATGATTGCCATTACACTGTCCATTTATAAACAGAAGACCACCGATCTGGAGCAGACCCGCGTAGAACTCAATTCCGCTAAAGATGATTTGGAAAAATACCGGGAAGAAATCGCATTGTCCAACCGAGAATTGGAAGAATCTCTGAATCAGCTGAAAGAAGCTTATGCCTACTCGGAAATGACCGAGGCCGAACTGGCAAAAGCCTATTCGGAAATCGACAGTGCCAAAGCCGAACTGGCCGCCACAAAAAGCGAACTGCAGGATATTGTAGGCATACGGACAGATATTATCGGTGCATTGCAGAACACATTCAGCAATTCCACAATGAAAGTGGATCCCCAGACCGGTTCCATCACTTTCTCCTCCGATGTCCTTTTCCGCTACAACAGCGCCAAACTGACAACGGAGAGCATGGACACGCTGAAAGAAATCATCCCCCTCTATCTGGATGTGCTTCTTCAGGATGCCTATCGGCCGTATATTGCCGAAATCATCATCGAAGGCCATACGGATACCGACGGCGGCTATCAGAGCAACATGGAATTGTCCTACAACCGCGCCAATGCAGTAGCCAATTTCTGCCAAGACCCGAAGAACGGCTTAAGCGAAGAAAAAATCGGTCAGCTGCGCCAGCTTATGACAGTAAACGGGCGTTCTTATAGCGATCCGGTCTATACAGCCAATCCGCAGGAAATCGACATGGCCGCTTCCCGCCGGGTAGAAATCAAATTCCGGCTGCGTGAGGATGAAATGATAGAGAAAATAGCGGGAATCTTAGCACAGTAGGCCTGCCCCATTGCCGGGACATACAAAGTTCCGGCAGAAAGAAATTAATTTTCAAACCGTTTCTCGCAAACACAAATAGCCCTTTCTATGTCAGGTATGCCAAAAACTAAACCTTCTGACATAGAAAGGGCTATTTTTTCTGTTTGGCAAATTAGCAAAGGCAAACACTGCCCCATCTGCCATATCCCTGTCTCCCCCTAGAACAGCAGTTTTCCCCTACGCGGATCCGTATTGGAAGCAAAAGTTTTTACGTTTCTTACACAGAAAAAAAGTATCAGATGATACTGATACTTTCCAATGCTGGTGACGAGACTTGAACTCGTACAAGGTTGCCCTCGTCAGATTTTGAGTCTGATGCGTCTGCCATTCCGCCACACCAGCAATTTTACACTATTTAGGTTACTTCAACAACCGAGATATATCATACCATATCCGCCAGTTTTTGACAAGCCTTTTTTTGAAATTTATTTAATTTTATTGTAACAGTTCAGCCTGAATGTTGTGTTGAGAGGCGGACGCACGGGAGGGATTT
>CAJUIM010000069.1 GCA_910586275.1 uncultured Lachnospiraceae bacterium
CTGCCGGCCACTAAAAAAACTCGCGCACGGGCGTCCGCCTCCCAACATTACATTCCGGCTGAACTGTTACGCATAGTTATGTATAAATTCAAAAAACAGGCTGATACTATTGGTAATGCGAAAAAAGGAGAATTGCCCATGAAGCTAGCAAAACGTATCAGTATATTTTTTATTATTCCCGTAGGGATGTATTCCTTGGGATTTTATTCCCATATGAAGCTGGAAGAGGAATTTTATCCAGGCAAGTATCGTCGGATGCAGGCAGAGGAAACGGTGACGGAAGAGGAGACGGACGGGAATGTGATTGTGCAGTCTCAGGAAAATGTGAATATCCAGCCGCAAGTGATTGCCGCCTCCGCAGAGGACAGTCAGGTAATCAGTGCGGATACACAGTACATTATTCAGGAAGTGGATTTAAGGCGGGATACTTCCGTGGAGACACAGTGGAAAGTCCCTGACAAGTATATCGGTATGGACAGGAAGAGTTTCCTGAGGGAAATGGAACTGTATCAGCAATCCCCTTCCCTGAAAGATCAGCAATTGGGTTTTGTCAGCGTGGAGGTGATTTCCTTTTCCAAGTCCAGGGTTGTGGTCAGGAAAAACTATATGTTCAAGGAAGTGTATACAAGCTTTTATCTGGTAAATGAAAAAAATTATGTGGTCGTTTACTGTGACGATCTGAAGACAGTGTATATGAATACCAATATCAGTCTGGATTCGCTGCCGGACAAGCTGAAACAGGAAATTATTCAGAATAAATATATTGCTACGGAAGAAGAACTTTATAATTTCCTGGAATCTTATTCCAGCTGACAGTCATTGTTTCATGTGGATACGCAGATTCGTTTTCCGTAACTTGACAGGCAACAGGATTGAAGGAATGCTTGTTTTGTGATATGATAGGGCGAATACTTATAATGATAGTAAGGAGACTGGGCAGTGAGAAAGGTAGCAGTGGTGGGAGGCGGGGCGGCCGGAATGATGGCTGCGGTTACCGCTGCGGAATATGGGGCAGAAGTGGTTCTCTACGAAAGGAATGACCGTGTAGGCAAGAAGATTTTGTCTACCGGCAACGGAAAATGCAATTTCTCCAATCGCGATCTTTCAGTGGGGCATTATAACGGGAACGGGCGTAAGGGAGTGGATTCTTACAAGTTGGAGCATATGTTCCGGCAATTTTCCGTAAAAGAAACGGTTCTCTTTTTTGAGAATGCGGGTATGCTGGTAAAGGAGAAGAGGGGCGGTCTTTATCCTTGGTCGGAGCAGGCCTCTACTGTTTTGGATATTCTGCGGTTGGAATTGGAAAGGCGGAAGGTGGTTCTGCGGGTTTCGGCCGGGATCACGGGAATAAAAAGGGAAAAGGGAGGCAGGGGATTTTTGCTGCACCCTTTTGAAAGTGACGGCAGCTATCATGCGGTCATTATAGCCTGCGGAGGCTGCGCGGCGGCGAAGACCGGTTCGGACGGCACCGGATACCGGTTGGCGGAGCGGCTGGGACACCGGATTGTGCCGGTGGTGCCGGCACTTGTGCAGCTGCGCTGTAAAGATGATTTCTTCAAGGCGGTGGCGGGCGTCAGATGTGAGGCAGGGATTGCGTTATATGCCGAGGAGGAACATACGGACGGTGCGGAAACTTGCGCGGAGGGCGTGAGGCAGCGGAAGATCCGGTCAGAGGACGTGCGGCAGCCGGACGGCGGACGAAGGGGAATGCAGCCGCCGGATATTTGGGAAGGAAAACGGAGAAGCGAGCTTGCCGACATGGGAAAAAGAGCCGGCAGGGGTGTTTTCGTGCAGGAGGAAATAGGGGAACTGCAGTTTACGGATTACGGAATTTCCGGCATCCCGGTTTTTCAGTTAAGCCGGCAGGCAGCATATTTGCTGCGGGAAGGAAAGCGGGTTACCGCATACATTGATTTTTTCCCTTCCATGGGAAAGCAGGAATTTGAAGCCATGTGCGATATGCGTCTGTCCCGCAGCGGCGGGAAAACGGTGGAGGAATTTCTGATTGGGACGGCAAATAAAAAAATAAACTTACTGATGATAAAGCTGGCAGGCCTAAGGCCGGGGGCAAAGACGGAACAGGAAGGAAAAAAGAGGCTGAGAGAGCTGCTGTATTCTTATCGGGAACTGCAGGTGCATATTTCATCGGCCAATTCCTTTGAGCAGGCGCAGGTAACTGCCGGCGGGGTGGATATGGCGGAGGTAACGGACTGTCTGTCCTCACGGAAGGTTCCGGGCATATATTTTGCGGGTGAAGTTCTGGATGTGGACGGCAGGTGCGGGGGATATAACCTGCAGTGGGCGTGGACAAGCGGTTATATTACAGGAAAATATGCAGCGTCAGGAGGCGGAAAATGATTCGGATCAGCCAGATAAAATTAAGGCCGGGGCAGGGGTCGGAAGCAGTGGAGAAGAAAATAAGAAAACTGCTGAAGCTGTCGGAAAAAACACAGTTCCGCTGGCGGATTGTGAAAAGTGCGGTGGATGCCAGGAAGAAGCCGGATATTTATGTCAGCTATACGGCAGAGGTGGAGGGACTGGATGAGCGTACGGTGAGGAAACGGTGCGTGGACAGATACATAGAGTTTACGGAGCCGGTCCGGTACCGGTTTCCGCCGTCCGGCGGGAAGAATCTGCCGGGCCGTCCGGTAATCGTGGGCACTGGTCCGGCGGGACTGTTCTGCGGCTATATGCTGGCACGTCACGGGTATCGTCCTATTCTTCTGGAACGCGGGCTTCCTGCAGAGGAACGGTGCCGAACCGTGGAAACTTTCTGGGAAACGGGCATGCTGGACACGGAATGCAACGTACAATTCGGAGAAGGAGGCGCAGGCACTTTTTCCGACGGGAAGCTGAATACTTTGGTAAAGGATAAAGAGGGAAGGAACCGGGAAGTGCTGCGTATATTTGCAAAGGAGGGGGCGCCCGAGAGCATTTTATATGAAAGTAAGCCCCATATCGGGACGGATATTCTGGTGGATGTGGTGACCAATATGCGCCGGGCAATTCTGGCCTGGGGCGGAGAGGTCAGATTCCGTACGAAGATGACAAAGCTGCTGACGGAGGGCGGAAAGGTAACCGGGGTGCTGACGGAGGAAACCGGCAACGGGGAAGGGGACAGCGGGAGCCGGCAGGGGAGAATTGAAACCGGCATGGTGGTGCTTGCGATTGGGCATAGCGCACGCGATACTTTCCGGATGCTGTATGACAGCCATGTGCCTATGGAAGCGAAGTCCTTTGCCGTAGGGCTGCGTGTGGAACATCCCCAGAGAATGATCAATGCTTCCCAATACGGGACGGAGGAGCCGCCATATCTTCCGCCGGCTTCTTATAAGCTTACGGCACAGACGGAAAGCGGCCGGGGGGTTTACACTTTCTGTATGTGTCCGGGCGGCTATGTGGTGAATGCTTCTTCGGAAGAGGGCAGGCTGGCAGTCAACGGCATGAGTTACAGTAAGAGAGACGGGGAAAACGGGAACAGCGCGGTCGTTGTATCCGTTACGCCGGAGGACTATGGAAGCAGCCATCCTTTAGGAGGCATTGCCTTTCAGCGCAGGCTGGAGGAGAAGGCTTATAAGGCCGGAAAGGGAAAGGTTCCGGTGGAGCGTTACGGAGATTTCCGGCGGGCGGTACTGGGGCAGGAAACGGCAGCGGTACAGGAAGCGGGCAGCAGGGCATATATGCCGCAGATAAAAGGGCAGTGGTGTTTTGCGCCGGTACATGACATTATGCCGGAATCGCTGAACCGGGCATTTGTGGAGGGCATGGAGGCATTCGGACATAAAATAGCCGGATTTGCATCGGAAGAGGCATTTCTTTCCGGTATCGAAAGCCGAACTTCTTCTCCCGTGAGAATACAACGGGATGCTTCCGGCCAGTCGGAAATAAAGGGACTGTATCCGTGCGGGGAAGGAGCGGGATATGCGGGAGGCATCACATCCGCCGCCATGGACGGTATACGGATTGCGGAATTGATTGCCGGAGAGTATAGGCCGGCGGGAAAAACAGAGGAACAGCAGACGGAATAGAGGAAGAATATGGAAAAGGAAGAAATAACCCAATATAGGGAAATGCTTAAGAACAAGAAGAGAATTGTGGTAAAGATAGGCTCCTCTTCCCTGCAGCATCCCGAGACAGGAGATTTGGATTATACGAAACTGGATGTCTTGGTCAGGGAATTGTGCGATATGCGCAACAGAGGCAAAGACGTGGTGCTGGTTACGTCGGGAGCCATTGCGGTAGGGAAGAAAGCGGTACATATTACGGATGTCAGGCATCCCGGGGACAGCCCCATAGCCGTTAAGCAGGCATGTGCGGCAGTGGGACAGGCACGGCTGATGATGACTTACCAAAAAATCTTTGCGGAGTATAATCAGGTGGCAGCACAGATACTGATGACAAAGAATACCATTGTGGATAATCTGAACCGGTATAATGCTCATAATACTTTTTCCGAATTGTTTAAGCTGGGTGTCATTCCCATTGTGAATGAAAACGACACGGTGGCCACTTATGAAATCGAATTCGGGGACAATGACAGCCTGTCGGCCATCGTGGCCGCACTGGTGGAGGCAGATTTGCTTATCCTGCTTTCCGACATTGACGGCCTGTATACGGATGACCCAAGAAAAAATGAAAAGGCGGAGTTTATTGAAATAGTGGAGCGGCTAAACGAAGAACTGATGGAGATGGGTAAGCCGTCCACAGGGAGCAAGGTAGGCACCGGGGGAATGAATACCAAGCTGATTGCAGCAAAAATTGCCACCAGTTCCAATATTGATATGGTAATTGCCAACAGCAAAGACATCAAAGTGCTGCACCGCATTTTGGACGGACAGAATATTGGCACCTTGTTTGTAGGAAATAAGGAAACTTATTTTGACCTGCCCGAATTTGTGGAAAATATGCATGAGAAGTGAGGAGGCAGGAAATATGGCTGATTTGGAAGGGAAAATAAAAAGGATCAATGAACTGTACCGGAAGTCTCAGGCGGAGGGCCTAAACGAAGCCGAGAAAAAAGAGCAGGCAGAACTACGCAGTGAGTATATTGCCAACATAAGGGCTAACCTGCGGGGACAGCTGAACAATATCAGCATTCAGGAGGAAGACGGTTCCGTTACTGACTTGGGGGAAAAGTATGGAAACAAAGGCACTCATTAGAAAAAGAATATTAGGGGCGCGGGATGGCATGGAGGAACGGGAACGTAGGGAAAAAAGCCTGCGGATTGCGGAACGGGTATGGACACATGCCGCATATCGGCAAGCATCCGGCCTGCTTTGCTATGCCGGCTATAAGAGTGAGGTGCAGACTGCGGCCTTGATGGAGCATGCATGGAAGGAGGGAAAAAGAGTATATTGTCCGAAGGTGTGCGGCAATGAGATGGAATTTTACCGGATTGCCGGATGGGGGGATTTGGGAGCCGGTTACAAAGGCATCCCGGAACCGCAAGTCGGGGAGGAGATGCTCTTTTCCTGGGCAGTCATGCAGGATGGTTATTATCTGATGATTATGCCGGGATGCGCTTTTGATAAAGAAAGGAACCGCATCGGTTACGGAGGGGGATATTATGACCGCTATCTGGAAAAACATGGCGGGCTGGGCACCATGGCGATATGCTTTGAAATGCAGATTGTGGAGAAAATACCTTCGGATTTCCATGACCGGAAACCGGACTGGATATTGACAGAATGCCATGTCTATTCCGATAGGGAATAAACAACGGTATATTTGAAAAGCTTCATAAAAGCAGATACATTGCGCGGAGGCATTGCGGTAACTTTATGAAGCTTTTTTCGGAGCATTGATACCTTCCGTTCCCTCAGTTTGTATTTTCTTTTTCCGCATCCGTCTGCAGGCTGCTGAGATATGTCAGATATTTAATCAGTTCCTGCCTGCCGTCCTTATTCAGATGTCCCAGATTGATCAGTACTTCTTCCAAGGAAATATCTTGGACAAATTTTGCATTTAAATCATAGGAACCGACAGGCGATTCTTCCATGCCCAGTATGAAATCCGTACTGACCTCATACAATTTGGCCAAGCCCACTACATGGCGGGAGGGAAGTTCTCTTTTATCCAGTTCGTAATAGGAATAAGCCTGTTGGGATATGCCTAAATAATCGGCTACCTGCCGCTGTTTAAAGTGTTTTTCTTCTCTTAAGTCTTTTATTCTGTCATGTACATTTGCCAAAACAATACCTCCTACGGCAATTCGTTGTATAGTTGTCTGAATAGATAATAGCATACAACATTGGCGGGTGTGGAGAAAATCACAAAGTTATGTGACGGATTTGTAAGGACGGAATTGGGTTGTCCTCTGTAAGGCGCAGAAAAGTCTGCCGCAGGTTATTTTATAGAGAAACCGGGCAGAGCTAAGAAGGCTGTGCAGGCTTCAGAAATTGGTGCACTCCTTGTCCGGTAACGTGGGAATAAGCCGATGATCCGGATGGATTAAAAATATGGGTAGTCTGTCAAGAGGGAATATGATAAAATATAGGCATGTGTTAAAACTGCTTAACGTGCTTTTTTCTGCCGAGACAGGTTCAAAGGTTAAATGCCAGATATTGGAGGAAGATTTTCATATTAAAATGACGCAGACATTAGAGAGTGAGGTGTCACTTATGTGCAATCTAAGCAAGGGTGTGGAGGAAAAAGGGATTCAGAAAGGGATTCAGAAAGGGATTCAGAAAGGGATTCAGAAGGGACTGGATAAAGGAATAACAGCTATGATATTAACTTTGAAAGAACTGCAAATATCAAGTGACGTTATTCTGGAACAAATCTGTGAAAAGTTTGACTTGACAGAAGACGAGGCAAGAAGATATCTGAAGGAAGAAAGTTAGAGGGTGTTTGAAAATTGCTTTCTGGCAGATGTGCGTCACAATTTGTGGGAGATTTGTTCTAAAGGAAGGACGCATAGCGGACTATGCAACTTGAATTTGGCGCAAATATCATGCAAAGCGGTGAAATGACATGCCGTAATGCAGATGTCAGGAATGAATTTCAGACACGTTCCGGGTAAAACAGGGAGAGGATAGAGATGGAAAAGATAGATTTGGAGACAATGGGGCGGAGGGCTGCCGAGGTGAAGTATGAACTTCAGTGCCTTCCAGCAAAGAAGAAGAATGAAGCACTGCTGGAAGCCGCGGAACAGTTGGCTGCGGATACAAAGGTTATTTTGGAAGAGAACGGCAAAGATCTGCGCAGGGCGGAAGAAAACGGAATGCATTCGGGAATGACGGACCGGCTTCGGCTGACGGAAGCGCGGATTGCGGCTATGGCCGAAGGCCTGCGCCAGATTGCCGGGCTGGGAGACCCGGTGGGGGAAGTTATGGAGAAATTTGAACGTCCTAACGGTCTGCGGATCCGGAAGAGAAGGGTGCCCTTGGGAGTTATCGGAATTATTTATGAATCCCGGCCGAATGTGACGGCGGATGCTTTCGGACTGTGCTTCAAGGCAGGAAATGCGGTGATTTTAAAAGGGGGAAGCGATGCGCTGCTGTCCAATATGGCAGTGACGGCTTCTGTCCGTAAGGCGTTGGATCGCTGTAAGGTGAACCCGGATGCCATTCAGCTGATTGCAAGCACGGATCGGGAGGCGGCTTCCCGGTTAATGCGGCTGAATCAATATGTGGATGTGCTGATTCCCCGCGGAGGTGCAGGGCTGATACGGAGCGTGGTGGAGAACAGCACGGTTCCGGTGATTGAGACAGGCACAGGGAACTGCCATATATATGTGGATGAATATGCGGATTTGGAAAAAGCCCTGCCGATTATTCTGAATGCAAAGACACAGCGGATTGGTGTATGCAATGCCTGTGAGTCTTTGGTGATCCATGAAGCGGTGAAGGAGCGTTTCCTTCCGGAACTGGCAAGGGCTTTGAAAGAAGCAAAGGTGGAGATGCGCGGGGACCGACAGGTACGTGCCTTAGTGGAAGATGCAAAGACGGCAACGGAAGAGGATTACGGCACGGAATATCTGGATTATGTGCTGTCCATAAAGGTGGCTGCAGATATCGGTGAGGCTATTGCCCATATTAATAAGTATAATACTAAGCATTCGGAAGCGATCATTACGGAAAACAAAGAGAACGCGGAGCGGTTTCTGAACGAGGTGGATGCGGCATGTGTCTATGTCAATGCTTCCACAAGATTTACGGACGGCTTTGAATTCGGTTTCGGGGCAGAAATCGGCATCAGCACACAGAAACTGCATGCGAGGGGGCCTATGGGGCTGAAGGAACTGACTTCTTATAAGTATACGATAGAAGGGGACGGGCAGATACGGCAATAAAGCATGGCTGAAAATCAAGCAGGGGCGGCACTGTTATAGTGCCGCCCCTTTTGATGCCCGGCGGTGTTTATGATTTAGCCGCTGCCTAGAGCGTGTTTGAAAATTAATTCCCGACAGTATTCTATTGCGATTTCACTTCTTTCCAGAGGTTATTATACATCTGATCCGCATCTTCGCCCAGATACCGGAAGGTTTCCAGACCGGAATACTGTGACAAGTCGGGGAAGGCAATGGAAGAGTTGCGGATGTCTTCCTCTTCAATGAGTGCCCGCGCCGCATCGTTGGGGGTGGAGTAAGTAATATACTCAAAATTTTTCAGCGCAATTTCAGGGCGGCACATGAAATCAATAAATTTCTCCGCATTTTCCTTGTTGGGAGCATTTCTTGTGATGACCCAGGAATCAATCCATACATTGGTGCCCTCTTTTGGGATGACATATTCCAGATCGGGATTTTCCCGCTGGGTATAAATGGCTTCGCCGGAGTAAATAACTCCTATGGCGGCTTCGTTTCCGATCATTTTGTCCCGCACTTGATCTACTACATAGGCCTGCACAAGGGGTTTCTGTTCAATTAGGGAATTTTTTGCGGCTTCCAATTCGTCCGCATCGGTGGAATTCATGGAGTGGCCGTTCAGTTTCAGGCTGACCATGAATGCGTCACGGACGGAGTCCTGCATAAGGATGCTGTCCGCATATTTTTCGTCCCAAAGTACCTCCCAGCTGTCAATGGAGCCGTCCACCATGGTTTTGTTATAGAGAATCCCTACGGTTCCCCAGCAATAGGGCACGGAATATTTGTTTTCAGGATCAAATTCTTTAGACTGATCCCAATACTGGCTTCCGATATTGGCTTTGGCATTGGGAATATTGTCAAAGTTCAGTTCTGCCAGCAGGTCATTTTCTATGAGTTTCTGAATCATATAATCGGAAGGGCAGATGACATCGTATTCGGTGGCACCTGTCTCCACTTTGGGATACATGATTTCATTGGTTTCAAACTCATCGTAAATTACTTTTATTCCCGTTTCTTCTTCAAACAGTTCCAATGTTTCCGGGTCAAGGTATTCTCCCCAGTTGTATACGATCACTTCTCCGTTTCCGCCGGAAGAAGAGTTGCCGCAGCCTGTCAGGGGAAGCAGTAGTGCAGCGGACAGGCATGCCATAGATAATGCTTTTTTCATAATTTCTCCTCTTTCTTTTTATTTATTTTATTGCCGCATCACTTTTTTCCCTGGGCGATTTATTGACCAGGAATAAAAGCAGCAGAACAATGACGAAAATAATGGTGGACAGCGCATACATTTCCGGTTTGATGCCCTTTTTTACTTCTGTATATATTTTCGTGGACAGAGTATCTACGCCGGCTCCTTTTGTAAAATGGGTGATAATGAAATCATCCAGCGACATGGTGAAAGCCATCAGGCAGCCGGACAGCACGCCGGGCAGGATATCCGGAAACACTACTTTAAAAAAAGCCAGAACCGGAGAGGCACCTAAGTCTAAGGCCGCCTCATAAACGCTGGCATCTGTCTGCTTCATCCGGGGCATCACGCTGAGCACCACATAGGGGATGCAGAAAGTGATGTGGGAAAGCAGTATGGTACCCAACCCAAATTTCAGCCCAAGGCTGATAAAGAGCAGCATCAGTGAAATGCCGGTGACAATTTCCGCATCCAGCATAGGGATATTGGTAATGCCCATCACCACGGCTCTTTTTCTCCTCCCCATCCCGTTTATGGCAATGCATGCCACAGTGCCGATTACAGTGGCGGCCAGGGAAGCCACGAAGGCAATGAACAATGTATTCCACAATGCCTGTATGATTTCCCGGTTCTGAAACAGGGCAGCGTACCATTTCAGGCTGAAGCCTCCCCATTTTGCCCGGGTGCGGCTGGCGTTGAAGGACAGCAGGATCAGGGTCAGGATGGGGGCATATAAGAAAAGAAAAATCAGCCCTACATATATTTTCTGTGCCGTTGTCTTAATCATAGCATGTTTCCCTCCCCGTTTTTATCAAAGATAGCGGAAATCACCATATTGAATATAATGAATATCATCAGTACGATAGAAAGGCCGCTTCCCAGATGCCAGTTGCCCGCTTGGGTAAATTCTTCCTCTATCACATTTCCGATTAAAAGTATTTTGCTTCCGCCCAATAATTTACTGATGACAAAGGTAGTCAGCGCGGGTACGAAGACCATGGTGATGCCGCTGATGACTCCGGGAAGGGTGAGAGGGAAGGTGATCTTTATAAATGTCTGCAATTCGTTTGCCCCTAAGTCTCTGGCGGCGTTTACTACATTCGGGTCGATTTTCACCAGGGAATTATAAACGGGCAGCACCATGAACGGAAGGAAGTTGTAAACCATGCCGAGGATAATGGCAGCAGGCGTGTTAATAATATTTAAGGAAGGCATATGTAAAAATTCCAAAATATGATTGATGACCCCGTTTTTCTCCAGGAGGGTCTGCCAAGCCAGTGTCCGCAGCAGGAAATTCATCCACATGGGCAAAATAAATATAAGTACGATAAAGCTGTGCTGATTTACGTTCATATGTGCCAAAATCATGGACAGCGGATAGGCCAGAAGGAAGCAGATCAAAGTGCTGGCCAGCGAAAGGCCTATGGAGAGCCAGAGGGCTTTCGCATGTTCCGCGCTCATCATGGCGAGGACGTTTTCCAAAGTAAAGGCTCCTGTCCGGTCCGTCAGCCCAAAGTAAAATACCATGCCAAGGGGGATAAGGATAAAGACCGTTTCCCAGAGCAGATAAGGGGCAGACAGCAGCCTGCCGGTGATTTTATTATTCTTCAATTCCGGTTGCCTCCTCGTCTTCAGATTCCGGTTTGTTCATGATCTGTATGTTGAACGGGTTTACCCGTATGCCTACTTGCGTCCCTACCGGGAACATCTGCGTGGAGTGGACAAGCCATTCAAAACCGCCTGCCATAACTTCCATTTCATAGTGAACCCCTTTAAAAATCAGATGGGAAACCACGCCCTGCAGAGAGCCTTCCTCCGGACTTGTCAATTCCACGTCTTCCGGCCGGATGACCACGTCCACCGGTTTGTTGCAGCCGAAGCCTGTGTCCACGCAGGCAAATCGGGTGCCCAGAATGGAGACCAGTTTATCTTCCAGCATTACGGCATCAATGATATTGCTGTCTCCGATGAAATCGGCCACAAAGGCATTTTCCGGTTCGTTATAGATAGTCTCCGGTGTTCCGATCTGCTGGATATAGCCCTGATTCATGACGACGATAGTATCGGACATGGTAAGGGCTTCTTCTTGGTCGTGGGTCACATAGATAAAAGTGATGCCCAACTCGTTTTTCAGCCGGATTAACTCATACTGCATATCCTGCCGCAGCTTTAAGTCCAAAGCACCCAGCGGTTCGTCCAGAAGGAGTACTTTCGGTTCGTTTACGATGGCTCTTGCGATGGCAATGCGCTGCTGCTGGCCGCCGCTTAAAGAATCCGGCATCCGTTTCTCGTAACCTTCCAGGTTCACCAGCTTCAGGGCATATTTAATCTTGTCGTCTATGTAACTCTTTGGTTTATTCTTTATTTTCAGGCCGAAAGCAATATTTTCCGCAATGTCCATATGCGTAAAAAGAGCATATTTCTGGAATACCGTATTCAGCTGTCTCTTATTCGGAGGGAGGGAAGTAATATCCTGCCCGTCAAAAATCACACGTCCTTTATCAGGCGTGACAAAACCGCCCATTATGCGCAGTGTAGTGGTTTTGCCGCAGCCGCTTGGGCCTAAAAGGGTTAGGAATTCGTTCTCATGGATATTTAAATTCAGTTCGTCCAGCACCAATTCACCGTCAAAGGATTTGGAAATATCAATTAAATTAATTAGTTCTTTCTTCATGGCAGTGACCTCCGGCATATGCATAATCTGTAGTATTTTTAATTCCGTGTATTTAAAAACTGGGCGGGGAGCTGACCCATAAGAGGGAGGCTCCGGTTTTGCCGCTGGCTACGATATAGTGAGTAGTATCGGGGCGGAAATAGAAAGATTCGCCTTTCTTTGCCTTTATTTTTTTCTTTCCCAGTATGATGGTGATGCTTCCCGACAGGACATAGCCGAATTCTTCGCCCTCGTGAGGGTTATCGGGGTATGTGGAGCCGCCGGGCTTCAGGGTAAGCCGTATAGGCTCCATAATATTTTTCTGGGCGTTGGGGATGATCCACTCTACCATATTGCCCAGTTCTTCATCTTCTTTTTCAAAATAATCCGTATCATGGAATACAATCTGTTCTTCCTGCAGTGTCTCGGAGAAAAATTCCTGCAGATCCGTTCCCAGGCACTGCAGGATGTCCACCAGCGTAGCTATGGAAGGGGAAGTGAGGTCGCGCTCCAGCTGCGAAATAAACCCTTTGGACAATTCGCAGCGGTCGGCCAGTTCTTCCTGGGTCAGCCTTTTCTGTATTCTCAGTTCTTTCAGACGGTTTCCTATTTCCAAGTTCACACCCCGCATTCTATAAGCGATAATAAACTAAAAGTTTACTGATACTAAACAAACGCTGACTACCATTATACTATGTGCAATTCGTATGTCAATAGGGAATGACAAAAAAATTCTCTTGTGATATAATAAGGGTACTGTTCAGGGAGCGGGATAACGGCAACGGAACGGCAGAAATTAAATACGGGGGTTATGGAGGAAAATTGAATGGGAAATGAAAAATATGTGGCATATGTCTCTACTTATACGGCGGGAAAGGGGGACAATCACGGAATAAAGATTTATGATGTGGATGTGGAAAACGGGAGGCTGACGGAGAAAAATCAGGTGGAAATCACCAATTCCTCTTATGTGACTATTTCTCACAGCATGAAATGCCTGTACTCCATTACGGATTTTGGTGTGGAATCGTACCGGATATTGGAGAACGGGGATCTGGAGATGATAAATTTCGGTTCCATCAACGGTATGAGGGGCTGTTATCTTTCCACCGACTATGAGGATAAGTTTTTGTTTGTGGCAGGATATCATGACGGAAAGATTACCGCTCTGCGTCTGGAGGAAAACGGCGGCGTGGGAGAGATTACGGATGAAATTTTCCATAAAGGCTTGGGCAGCATTGCGGAAAGGAATTTCAGGCCTCATGTGAACTGCGTGAAAATGACAAGGGACAATAAGTATCTGTGTGCCGCCGATTTAGGCATGGACCATGTGAAGGTGTACCGGCTGGACCATGAGAAAGGGACTCTGAAGCTGGCGGATGTGATCCGCAGCGAGCAGGAATCCGCGCCTAGGCATCTGAAATTCTCCCGTGACGGTAAATATCTGTATATTGTCCATGAACTGAAAAATTATATTGATGTATATACTTACCGTGAGCAGAACAATAATCCGGAGTTTGAGAAAATACAGACCGTTTCTACGCTGAACGACTATCATGCCAGCAATTCGGCGGCCAGTGCGCTGAACTTTTCGTATGATTTCCATTATATGGTAAGCTCCAATGCCGGGGACAACAGTGTGGTAATGTATAAGATCGATCAGGAATCGGGGCTTCTGGAAAAATTGTTCTGCCTGCCTATCAGCGGGGATTATCCGAAGGATGCGGCTCTTTTTCCGGATAACCGTCATTTGGTTTCCCTGAATCACGAAACGGATACCATGACTTTCTTTAAGACGGATCTGGAGAAAGGGCTGATTGTCATGAGCGGGCCGGAAGTGCATGTGGAACAGCCCAACTGCATTATATTCCATAAACTGGAAGGCTGATCTGCGCAGGACGTATTGCTGCATTGACCGGTCATATATAAAATCAGAATTTCCGTTATTCTGCCGGTATTGCAAGGCGGATGATTCCGCTGTCTGCATACCGGCAGAAAGTATGGTAAGATGAGTTTTAAAGGAGAAAAGATATGTCAGGATCAACATTCAATGCCATGTTCGGAATAACCACTTGGGGAGAGTCCCATGGCAAAGCAATCGGTGTCGTAATTGACGGCTGCCCGGCCGGGCTTCCGTTGGAGGAAGAGGACATTCAATGCTATTTAGACCGCAGGAAACCGGGGCAGAGTAAAATTGCCACTCCCCGGAAAGAAGAGGATGCGGTGGAAATTCTGTCCGGTACGTTTGAGGGACTGACTACGGGAACTCCTATTTCGCTGATTGTGCGGAATACGTCTCAGCGTTCCCGCGACTACAGTGAAATTGCTTCCTATTACCGGCCCGGACATGCGGATTATACTTTTGACCGGAAATATGGCTTCCGGGATTACAGGGGAGGCGGGCGTTCTTCCGGGCGTGAGACAATCGGCCGGGTGGCGGCAGGCGCGGTGGCGGCAAAGCTGCTGAAAGAGTTGGGCATAAACATTCTTGCCTATACGAAAGCCATCGGCCCGGTTACCGTTGACATGGATCAATTTAATATAGAAGCCATAGCCGCTACCCCAACCCGCATGCCGGATTATGAAGCCAGCGAAAGGGCGGAAAGATATTTGGCCGGCTGCATGGAGAACATGGATTCCGCCGGGGGCATCATTGAATGCCGCATCAGCGGCGTGCCGGCAGGTTTAGGCGACCCGGTGTTTGAGAAACTGGACGCTAACTTGGCGAAAGCCGTCATGTCGATAGGTGCCGTGAAGGCTTTCGAAATCGGTGACGGCTGCCAGGTCTGTACCGCAAACGGTTCCGGAAACAATGACTGCTTTCTGGCCGAAAACGGGAAAATCACTAAGAAGACCAATCATGCCGGCGGTATTCTGGGCGGTATCAGCGATGGAAGCGAGATCGTGCTTAGGGCTTATGTAAAACCTACCCCGTCTGTTTTCTCGGAGCAGGATACGGTAAATAAAGACGGAGAAAACATCCGCATTCGGATCCAAGGAAGGCATGATCCGGTTATTGTCCCCCGCGCCGTAGTGGTGGTGGAGGCTATGGCGGCTCTTGTGCTGGCAGATGCGGTAATCAGCAATATGTCTTCCCGTGTTTCTTATCTGAAGGATTTTTATTTCCGCGGGGAATAAGCCTGCTTTGGCTTTGTTGGTATTGGGGCACAGTGTCGGTTATTGTAGGAAGAAGGTTGTGAATCTTGCCGAAATCTGTTCTGCGGTTTGCAATTGAGGAAGACATATTGTATGATGGATAGCGTATCAGGATAAATTAGAGATGTTTGAAAAACCACGCAAAGTGGTGAAGCGGCACGTCGTAGTGCATATGTGTGCAATGAGATGGAGGAAAGAAGATGTATAAATTATTGAAGCAGGAGGGCAGGGCTAAGCGGGGAGAATTCCATACCGTGCACGGCGTGATCCAGACTCCCGTTTTTATGAATGTGGGGACTGCGGCAGCCATAAAGGGGGCGGTGTCCACGGAGGATTTGGAGCAGATTAAGACACAGGTGGAACTGTCCAATACTTATCATCTGCATGTGAGGCCGGGGGACGAGACAGTGAAGAAGATGGGGGGACTGCATAAATTTATGTCTTGGGACAAGCCCATTCTTACCGATTCCGGCGGTTTTCAAGTGTTTTCCCTGGCTTCTTTGCGGAAAATTAAGGAAGAGGGCGTGTATTTCAATTCCCATGTGGACGGGCGAAGAATATTTATGGGGCCGGAAGAGAGCATGCGGATTCAGTCCAATCTGGCATCTACTATTGCCATGGCATTTGATGAATGCCCTTCCAGCAAGGCGGACAGGAAATATGTGCAGGATTCGGTGGACCGGACCACCAGATGGCTGGAACGGTGCAGAAAAGAGATGATACGGCTGAATGGGATGGAGGACACCATTAACAGAAATCAGCTTCTGTTTGCCATAAATCAGGGGGCGGTGTTTGAGGATATCCGCCGGGATCATGCGAAAAGAATTGCGGAAATGGAGTTGGACGGCTATGCGGTCGGCGGATTGGCAGTGGGGGAGAGCCATGAAGAGATGTATCATATATTGGAGGAAACCGTTCCCTGCCTGCCGGCAGACAAGCCTACCTATCTGATGGGCGTTGGCACGCCGGCCAATATTCTGGAAGGTGTGGAGAGAGGCGTTGATTTCTTTGACTGTGTATATCCTACGCGGAACGGCAGGCACGGGCATCTGTATACCAATCATGGAAAAATAAATTTATTCAATGCCAAATACGAACTGGACGGAAGGCCGATAGAAGAGGGATGCCGGTGTCCCGCATGCAGACGCTATTCCAGGGCATACATCCGCCATTTGCTGAAAGCGAAAGAAATGCTTGGCATGAGACTTTGTGTGCTGCATAATCTGTATTTTTACAATACGATGATGGAAGAAATCAGGGATGCCTTGGATGCCGGGAACTTTGCGGTGTACAAGAGACGGAAACTGGAGGGGATGAGCATGGGGCAGGAGAGTCAGGACATCTGATGACCGGGCATCCTTCCGGGAGCGGGCTGCGGTTTGGCGGAATCACATTGGGAGTAAACCGTAACGCAATTTCTTTGAGGATGTGTGAAATAGGGCTTGTCTTATGGCCTAAAGTTGTGTATTATTGGTAAGAGAGTATTTTCAGAGGAAAAAGTCAAGGATTTTAGGAGGAATTGCAAATGGGCATTTTGTTGACAGAGGCGACAGCAGCAGAGGCGGGAGTAGGAGCAGGGATGGGAATGGTTACGATAGTATATATCGTCCTGATTTTTGTTTTTATCTATTTCTTTATGCTTCGTCCGCAGAAAAAGGAACAAAAAAAGATGTCTGCCATGCTATCTGCACTTGAGATAGGCGACTGTATTCTGACAAACAGCGGTTTTTACGGCATCATTATTGACATTACGGAGGATACGCTGATTGTAGAATTTGGCAATAATAAGAACTGCCGCATCCCCATGCAGAAAACTGCCGTTGCGCAGGTAGAGAAACCGGGGGAAGATACGAAATAGCATATTAGGAAGAACGGTTAAAAATCAGACGGTACAGTCTCGGCTATATGAGATGTGCTGTCTTTTTTGCGTGACGGTTATAGGAAAAAGAACGAAATGCAGTGAGGGACCCGTCCGGAGGGCAATGTCATTCGCTTAATCCGCAGCCGGCGTCAGGAATGCCGCTTTTATTCGGACATGCTTTCTCTCCGCGGCATAGGGCAAGAAATGTTTTTGCGGAGGAAGTGAGGAATTTCTTATTGTGGTAAATAATGTGGAATTTCCGCTGGAAATCCAGTCCTTTTACGCGGATGGCTAAGACCTGTCCCTGTTTCAGGGCATCGGCCACCATGCGGTGAGGAAGGACTGCAATGCCAAGTCCGTTGGCCACGGCATTTACCAATGCGGCAGTGCTGGTAGCTTCCCATATGGGAGTGACGGAAAAACCGGCCTGTGCAACGGCGCGGTCAAAAACTTCGCGTGTGCCGCTTCCTTCTTCCCGCAGGAGAAAATTCTGCTGCCGGAATTCTGACGCTGAGATTTCCTGTCCATGGCAGAAGCCGCCTGCCGGGGGACAAATTACAGTAAGTTCATCTTCCATATATTCTTCGCAGATAAAATCGGGAAAATGGCAGATTCCCTCAATCAATGCAAAATCCAGTTCATTGTTCAATATTTTCTGTTCCAGCTGTTTGGAGGGGCAGACAATAGCCCTGACTTTTGTGTCAGGGCAGAGGGCGGAGAACGCCTTTACATATCCGGGCAGAAACTGCGATCCGATAGTGATGCTGGCCCCTACCCGGAGGAGCCCGAAGGAATCCCAGTTTCTCAGGCTTTTTTCCATATCGTTGAACATGGAAACTATATGTAAAGAATATTCCCGCAATTTCTGTCCGCCTTCTGTAATCTGCAGTCTCCTTCCGATCCGGTCAAACAATGCCACTCCGTAATATTGCTCCAGTTCCCTGACGGCAAGACTGACGGCAGGCTGTGTCATATGCATTCTGTCGGCGGCTTTTGTTGTGTTGAAATTACTGTCACATACGGCTAGAAATATTTTTAAATGGCGGATTGTCATAACGGACTCCTTATAAGAAAATCTATATAAATACAATATAATTATATTATTTTACTTATGCTTATGCAAGCATTATATTGAATATAGAAGGAAATAAGTGGGAAATCCGGTGCCGTTAACTTTCCATGCGGGCATGATGGCATTGGTTTATTCCGGAGTAGGATAGGGAAAGGAGAGACTGGTTTTGGAAGAGAAAAAGCAAAAACATAAAAAGCTGTTTTTATCGGCATTTCAGCTGAGCGCCTGCACATTCGGCGGCGGTTTTGTCATAATTCCGCTGATGAGGAAAAAATTTGTGGAGGAACTGCATTGGATTGAGGAGCAGGAGATGATGGACCTGACTGCCATCGCACAGTCGTCGCCCGGAGCCATTGCAGTCAATGCTTCCATTCTCGTCGGGTATCATGTGGCAGGGATTCCCGGAGTTTTGACTATGGTTTTGGGCACGGTATTGCCGCCGCTTATCATTATCTCGGTCATTTCTTTTTTTTATACGGCATTCCGTGACAATGTAATTGTCAATATGGCAATGACGGGCATGTTGGCCGGAGTGGCAGCAGTTATCTGTGATGTGGTGCTTACGATGGGAAAAAGCATATTAAAACAGCGGCGGATTTTGCCGGCGATTGTCCTTTTGGCATCCTTTGCAGCCGTCCGTTTCTTCGGGATTAACATTATTTTAGTGATTCTGGTCTGCGGGGTGATCGGGGCGGCAGATACAATCTGCCGGCAGCGGACGGGAAAGGAGCGGCCATGATTTATTTGGAATTGCTTTGGAGTTTCATTCAGATTGGATTGTTCAGCATCGGCGGGGGATATGCGGCCATGCCGTTAATTCAGCATCAGGTGGTGGATGTGCATCCTTGGCTGACGATGACGCAGTTTGCGGACATTATGACAATTGCCGAAATGACTCCGGGACCTATTGCCATTAATTCCGCCACATTTGTAGGTATTCAGGTGGCGGGCATTCCCGGGGCGATTGTGGCCACCTTGGGCTGCATCCTTCCTTCCTGCATTATCGTGACGCTTCTTGCCTATGTATATTACCGCTTCCGGGGCCTGAAGATGGTACAGGGAATTTTGGCGGGCCTCCGTCCTGCCGTCGTGGCCATGATAGCATCGGCAGGTATTTCCTTAATGATTCTGTCTTTCTTCGGCCAGCGTTCACTGCCGGAGGACTGGAGCGGCATCAGTTATATCTCTCTGTTTATTTTCGGCTTAAGCCTGGCAGTGCTGCGAAAATGGAAAATCAATCCCGTATATGTGATGGCAGGGGCAGGGGCCGCAGGCGTGCTGCTGTATTCGGTTTTTTGACCCGCCGCGTCTGCCGCCGGGCGGCAGTCATAAAACCGGATATGGATTTCCGTAACAGTTCAGCCTGAATGTTGTGTTGAGAGGCGGACGCAAGGGAGGGATTTTTTTGCGGGACGGCGGCAGCGGGAGTGCCTGTCCCGGATTTTCCGTGCACTTTTTCCGGCTGGGAGTTTCTAAGCAGAAT
>CAJUIM010000070.1 GCA_910586275.1 uncultured Lachnospiraceae bacterium
AACTCGCGCACGGGCGTCCGCCTCCCAACATTACATTCAGGCTGAACTGTTACCTAAATTACCTAAATTTGTCATAATGCAAATAAATAGGTTGACAAAAGGAGTTTAAAACGTATAAAATAAATACGTCTAAAACTTATTTAGGCAAAATCCTGTTATTGATAGTTGAAAGAAAAAGTCTGAAAATCTAATAAAAGATTTTCAGACTTTTTCTTTCTGTTATTTCTTCTGTGTTGTCACTGTTTCAGACCGTACAGCCTTTCTTAAATTCGTTGGGATAATCGTCTTCCTCTTCCTCCGGATGTTCCATGGAGGTGGCCTGCAAGCCGCTTTCTGCCGTTCCCTTTTTCAGGTTTTTCTGTGCCGTGGAGAGCATCAGTTTAATGCGGTTTAACTGGTTTACTTCGCTGGCACCGGGATCATAGTCAATGGCTACGATATTGGAAAGGGGATATTGTTTGCGCAGTTCCTTGATAACCCCTTTGCCCACCACATGGTTGGGCAGGCAGCCGAAGGGCTGGGTGCAGACAATATTATTCACTCCGCCGTGGATCAGTTCCACCATTTCGCCGGTCAGGAACCAGCCTTCGCCGGTCTGGTTTCCGATGGAGACAATGGATTTGGCATAGTCTGCCAGCGTGTCGATCCGTACGGGAGGCGTGAAATGCCGGCTCTTTTCAAAAGCTTTTCTGGCGGGGGCGCGAAGGAGTTCAATGGCTTCAATGCCCGACCGGGAAAGAAAGGCGGCTTTCTTGCTTGTGCCCAGTTCAGCTGCTTTATATATCTGATTGTAGAAGCAGTAGAGCATAAAATCCATTAAGTCAGGCACCACGGCTTCCGCTCCTTCGTGTTCCAGCAGTTCTACCAAATGATTGTTGGCGGCAGGGGCAAATTTCACTAGGATTTCCCCTACGATGCCCACTCTCGGTTTCTGTTCGTCAGTGATGGGCACTTTGTCGAAGTCTTCGATAATCTGCCGGCACATTTTGCGGAAAGTGATAGGGCTCATATGCTTTGCGGATACAAAGGCCTGACACTTTTCCAGCCATTTGGCATGGACTGCCTCTACGGAACCGGGTTCCTTTTCGTAAGGCCGCATACGGTATATACAGCGCATGAAGATATCGCCGAATACCGCGCCATAGGCGGCGCGCAGGAGCAGATCCGCATTTAGGCGGAAGCCCGGATTGCTTTCCAGCCCGGACAGATTTAAGGATATTACCGGTATCTGCGGCATTCCTGCTTTCTCCAAAGCCCGGCGGATAAAGCCCACATAGTTTGTGGCACGGCATCCGCCGCCCGTCTGTGACATAATGACTGCTACTTTATTTAAATCATATTCGCCGGAAAGCAGGGCATCCATAATCTGCCCCACTACCATAAGGGAGGGGTAGCAGGCATCGTTATTTACAAATTTCAGTCCCATATCCACTGCCCGCTTATTGTCATTGGGCAATACTTTGAAGCGGTAGCCGCAGGCATTGAAAGCCGGCTCCAGGATTTCAAAGTGTATGGGCGACATCTGAGGGCAGAGGATGGTATAGTCTTTGCGCATCTCTTCCGTAAACGGTATCTTTTGGATGGCGGAAGGACGAATTTGGCGGATCTGCTGCTTTTCCTCACGCACCCGGATGGCGGAGAGCAGGGAACGGATACGGATTCTGGCCGCGCCTAAGTTGCTCACCTCGTCTATTTTCAGGCAGGTATATATTTTATCTGAGCCGGAAAGAATATCGTTTACTTGGTCGGTGGTTACGGCATCCAGGCCGCAGCCGAAGGAGTTCAGCTGGATTAAGTCCAAGTCATCCCTTGTCTTTACGAAGCTGGCTGCCGCATACAGACGGGAATGGTACATCCACTGGTCGGAAACTATCAGCGGGCGTTCCGGCTGCGCCAGATGAGAGACAGAGTCTTCGGTCAGTACGGCAATGTCATAAGATGTAATCAGTTCCGGAATTCCGTGGTTGATTTCCGGATCCGCATGGTAAGGGCGTCCGGCCAGCACGATGCCCCGTTTGTGGTTTTCTTCCAAATAGCGTAAGGTTTCTTCTCCTTTTTTCTGCATATCCAGCCGAGCCTGTGCCAGTTCCTTCCAAGCGGCATCGGCGGCATCAATCACTTCCTGCGGCGGAATCTCGGTAAATTCCTTCAGCAAGGCTTCCGTCACGGTCTTAATGTCCCGGAAGGAAAGGAAGGGATTGCGGAGAACGGCTTCTCCGCGGCCGATTTCCTCCATATTGTTTTTTATATTCTCCGAATAAGAAGTGACAATCGGGCAATTGTAATGGTTGTTGGCCTCTTTGAATTCGCTGCGCTCATAGAACAAAGCCGGGTAGAAAATAAAATCCACGCCTTCATGAATCAGCCAGCTTACATGCCCGTGAGCCAGTTTGGCAGGATAACATTCGGATTCACTTGGGATGGATTCGATGCCAAGTGAATAAATGTTATGGTTGGATAACGGAGAGAGCACTACCTGATATCCTAATTTTGTGAAAAAAGTAAACCAAAACGGGTAGTTTTCGTACATATTGAGTACCCGGGGAATGCCCACTTTCCCGCGGGATGCCTGCTGCGGGGTTAACGGCTCATAGCCGAACACCCTTTTTAGCTTGTAGTCAAACAGGTTGGGCACGCCGTTTTCGTTTTTGGCTTTTCCCAGTCCCCGTTCGCAGCGGTTGCCGGAAATAAACTGACGGCCGCCGCTGAACTTATTGATGGTAAGGCGGCAGTTATTGGTGCAGCCTTTGCATTTTGCCATGCTGGTTTCAAACTGAAGAGATTTAATCTGCTCTATGGAGAGCATGGTGGTGGCATAGCCTTCCGCGTAACGTTCCCTGGCAATAAGGGCGGCGCCGAAAGCACCCATAATTCCCGCTATATCGGGGCGGATGGCTTCACAGCCGGCAATGGTTTCAAAACTCCTCAGCACCGCATCGTTGTAGAAGGTGCCTCCCTGCACTACGATATGTTTTCCCAACTCGGAAGCATCCGCCACTTTTATTACTTTGAACAGTGCATTTTTAATGACGGAGTAGGCCAGCCCGGCGGAAATGTCCGATACTTCGGCTCCCTCCTTCTGTGCCTGTTTTACTTTGGAATTCATAAATACGGTACAGCGGGTGCCAAGGTCGATGGGATGTTTGGCAAAAAGAGCCGCTTTTGCAAAATCCGTCACGCTGTAATTCAGTGATTTGGCAAAAGTTTCGATAAAGGAACCGCAGCCGGAGGAGCAGGCTTCATTCAGCTGTACGCTGTCTACGGTGTGGTTTTTGATCTTTATGCATTTCATATCCTGTCCGCCGATATCAAGGATGCAGTCCACTTCCGGGCTGAAAAAGGCGGCGGCATAATAATGGGCCACGGTTTCCACTTCCCCGTCGTCCAGCAGAAAGGCGGCTTTCAGTAAGGCTTCGCCGTAGCCGGTGGAGCAGGAGCGTACAATGACCGCATCCTTGGGGAGAAGCGCGTAAATCTCCTTAATGGAGCGGATGGCGGTCTTAAGCGTGCTGCCGTTGTTGCTGCTGTAAAAGGAATACAGCAGGGAACCGTCCTCCGCTACAAGGGCTATTTTAGTAGTGGTGCTGCCGGCATCAATGCCGAGGAAGCATTTTCCATGGTAAGAAGAAAGATCCGCGGTCGCCACATGATGGGAAGAATGGCGTTTCCGGAACAGAGCATAGGCTTCCTCATCGGCAAATAGCGGCTCCATGCGTTCCACTTCGAATTCCATCTTAATATCGGAAGAAAGTTTCTCTGTTATTTCCTCCATGGTGTAATGTACCTCTTCCTTTGCGTTCAGCGCAGAGCCGATGGCAGCGAAGAGATGGGAGTGCTCCGTCTCTATGATATGTTCTTCATCCAGCTTCAGGGTGCGGATAAAAGCGGCTTTCAGTTCGGATAAAAAGTGCAGAGGCCCGCCGAGGAAAGCCACATGGCCGCGGATTGGCTTCCCGCAGGCCAATCCGGAGATGGTCTGGTTGACTACCGCTTGGAAAATGGAGGCGGAGAGGTCTTCTTTGGTGGCGCCCTCATTGATCAGCGGCTGGATATCGGATTTGGCGAATACGCCGCACCGTGCCGCGATCGTGTAGAGGGAACGGTAGTTTTTGGCATATTCGTTCAGGCCGGAGGCATCTGTCTGAAGAAGGGAAGCCATCTGGTCAATGAAGGATCCCGTGCCGCCTGCGCAGATGCCGTTCATGCGCTGTTCTACATTGCTGCCCTCGAAATAAATGATTTTTGCGTCTTCGCCCCCCAGTTCTATGGCCACATCCGTTTTGGGAGCCAGTTCCTGCAAGGTGGTGGATACGGCTATGACCTCCTGCACGAAGGGGATTCCCAGATGGTTTGCCAAAGTGAGGCCTCCGGAGCCGGTAATGACCGGGTGAAGTTTCAGGTTGCCCAGCCTGCCGTAGGCTTTTTGGATCAGATGGGACAATGTTTCACGGATGTTGGCAAAATGCCTTTCATAATCCGAAAATAATATTTCATGGGCATCGTTTAAAATCGCTATCTTTACAGTGGTGGAACCGATATCGATTCCTAAAGTGTAATGTAATTGGCTCATATTACCGCCCTTTCTTTTTGTTTCTTAACTTTTCGTTTTTTACTGCTTTTCGTTGCTTTTTCCATAATTTCCCCGAATTCCTTTTTCCATATCCTTCCTATTTATATGTGACAGGATATGGGAGCCGGACATTCCTAGACATTATACGACACAGATATGCAAATTGCAATGAATGGCTGTGAATTATTTGTGAAGAATCCATGGTAATTATAAAAATTTTATGACTTGACGAGATTTGGAAGGTAATCGGTTTACTTTTAAATGTCGGGATGTTAGAATATATTCAAATGTTTTTTACCACATGACAAAGCCGGGGGAATGCCCGCAGGAAGAATGGAGGAAATTAACAGGGATGAGTAACTTTGAAAGAAAATTTGGGAAATATGCAATTAAGAATTTGTCGCTGATGCTGATTATGTGTTATGCAGTGGGATATCTGATTACATTTATTAATCCCTTGTTTCTCGGATATCTGAGGCTGAACCCGTATGCCATATTGCATGGGCAGATTTGGAGATTGGTGACGTGGGTGGTGGTGCCGCCTCCGTCTTCGAATGTTTTTTTTGTGCTGATTATGCTTTATCTTTATTATTCGCTTGGCACATCTTTGGAAAGAACTTGGGGAACATACCGTTATAACGTATACCTGTTTTCGGGTATGCTGTTTACTGTGCTGGGAAGCTTTCTTCTTATGATATTCGCTCATCTGCTCTCTGGGATGACAATGGAGGCGGTCAGTATAATAGCGTCGGCACATTTCTCTACCTATTATATCAATATGTCTATTTTCCTTGCCTTTGCGGCTACGTTTCCGGAGGTGGAAATGTTGCTGATGTTTATTATACCGATTAAAGTGAAGGTATTGGGCATTATATACGGGGTGGTTCTTCTGGTGGAATTTTTCTTTGGGAATATATACAGCCGTTTTGCCATGGCGGCCTCTTTGTTCAATTTCCTTGTATTCTGGATAGGGAGCAGGAACCATATTCATATGTCTCCCAGGCAGGTGAAGCGACGGCAGCAGTTTAAGCGGGAAGTGCGCAGAAATACAGGGGTTACAAAGCATAAGTGCGCAATCTGCGGAAGGACGGAACTGGACGGGGACGATCTGGAGTTTAGGATCTGTTCAAAGTGTGAGGGGAATTATGAGTATTGCCAGGATCATCTGTTTACGCATCAGCATGTGAAATATCATTAACATTGCCGCTAAATAACTTTACGGTTTTGCGCCGGTTCTTCCGGCGCGAGCAAGGCGGCCGGAACGTGTTTGCAAATTGCTTTCCGGCAGATGTCCGGAGACGGGAGGCGGGGAAGAAGCTATGGACAGAGAGCAGTTGTTTGGGAAAATATTGGAAAAAATAAAGCGGCTGGCTAAGGAGCAGGGGAACTGTGTTTCACGGGAGCAGATCCGGGAGGCCTTTGCGGAATTGGGGCTTGAACAGGAGCAGCTTGCCTTGGTGGAAGAATATCTGAAAAACCATAAGATAGGGATAGGGGAACCCGTGGATCCCATGGACAATCTGACCGAGGAGGAAGTCCGCTATCTGGATGTTTATCTGGAGGAACTGGAGCGGATGGAAGAGGTGACGGAAGGGGAGAAAGAGGCAGTGACCCTTTCCGCCATGGCCGGGGACGGGCAGGCGCAGGCGAGGCTGGCGGAAATATATTTGCCGCAGGTGGCGGAGATTGCCAAGCTGTACAGCGGACAGGGAGTTTTTCTGGAAGATTTGATTGGGGAAGGGAATGTGGCTTTGGCGGCCGGCGTAACTATGCTGGGCTGCCTGGAACATGCCCGCGAAGCGGAAGGGATGCTGGGAAAGATGATTATGGATGCCATGGAAGAGTGCATTCAGGACAATCTGGATCAGCGGCGCAAGGATAAAAAGGTGCTGAATCATGTGAACTTGGTGGCGAAGCATGCCAGGGAATTGGCGGAAGTTCTGCAAAGGAAGGTTACGGTAGCGGAATTGGCCGCCGAAACGGAACTGACGGAGGAAGAAGTTCTGGAGGCCATGCGCATGAGCGGCAGCCATATTGAGTATATCAGGAAGGAATAACTTTTCTGCACTATATGGCAAAGCTTCTGAAAATAAGACGGGATGAAACGGCTATGCCTGATTGACGGAAATCCGCCGGGTGCATAGGGAGTACCGGTCGGGCGGCAGGGAGAGGGATGGATGGACAGGAAAGAGGATGTGTCCTTGGCACAGGACAGGGATTTTAAGTATATGCTTCAGGATACGGGACATATTTATTTGGGAGCCAGATTCAGCTATGGGGAACTGCAGGGGGAAGAGATGGTGCCTTTTAAGCTGAAGACGATATTTTCACATTATATTTTGAAGGAAGTGGATGCTTCCTCCACATTGGAAAGCCATTTTTATTATATGACGGAGGATACTTTTTCCTATCAGACTTACCAGGAACTGAAGGTGAAAATCAAGGTCAGCCTGCCGGAAGAAAAGAGAAGTCTGGCAGGGAAGAAGCGGCTGGTTTATAAGGATAAGGTATTTGCATTGAAGGAATTTGCAGGCATCAATCTGGCGAAAAAAAAGCAGATGGGGCTTATCGTAAGGGAAATCTCGGTTTCCAAGCTGGGCCTGATAACGTTTACGGTATAGGGAAATGCGGAATGATGCCGCATCTGCCGGCCATTGACATGGCTGCATGCATAAAAACAAGAAAGGACACTAAGACAATGGATGCTAAGGCAACAGAAAAGAGAATTAGGGGTTTGGAAAGCTATGAAGTGACAGAAGCCAGGGAAATTAAGGATTTGAATTCCTACGGGTATCTTCTGCGGCATAAGAAGACGGGGGCAAGGGTGGCTTTGCTGTCCAATGACGACGACAATAAGGTGTTTTACATCGGGTTCCGCACACCGCCGGCAGACAGCACGGGCGTGGCGCATATTATAGAGCATACGGTACTTTGCGGGTCGGAACATTTTCCGGTAAAGGATCCGTTTATCGAACTGGCAAAAGGTTCTCTGAATACGTTTCTCAATGCCATGACTTATCCGGACAAAACAGTATATCCGGTGGCCAGCTGCAATGACAAGGATTTCAGGAATCTGATGCATGTATATCTGGATGCGGTGTTTCATCCTAATATATACAAAGAGGAAAAAATATTCCGGCAGGAAGGCTGGCACTATGAACTGGAAAGCCCGGAGGACGACCTGACAATCAACGGGGTGGTTTATAATGAGATGAAGGGTGCATTATCCTCACCGGACGATGTACTGGACTGGGAAGTGTTCAATTCTCTGTTTCCCGATACGCCTTACGGTACGGAAGCCGGCGGGAATCCGGATGTGATTCCGGATCTTACTTATGAGGATTATCTGGATTTTCACAGAAAATATTATCATCCATCCAATAGTTATATATATCTGTACGGTGATATGGATATGGCGGAGCAGCTGGAATTTATAGACAGGGAGTATCTGTCCGGCTATGATGCTTTGGAAGTGGATTCCCGGATACCGGTACAGCCCTGCTTCGATGCGCCGAAGGAAGTCCATAAAGAATATTCCATTGCGGAGAGCGAGTCCGAAAAAGACAATACTTATCTTGCCTATAACACGGTGATAGGGGATAATTTGGACCGGAAGCTTTATATTGCATTTCAGGTGTTGGACTATGCCCTTTGCTCCGCACCGGGAGCCCCTTTAAAGGAAGCGCTGACGGAACACGGAATCGGAAAGGAGATCTACAGTTCCTATGACAACGGCATTATGCAGCCGTTTTTCTCCGTGGTGGCAAAGAATACGGAAGCTTCCCGCAAGGAAGAGTTCGTGTCGGTGATTGAGGACGTGCTGAAGGAACAGGCCGAGAAAGGGATTGACAGAAAAGCTTTGCTGGCGGGGCTGAATTATTTTGAGTTTAAATATAGGGAATCCGATTACGGAAGCTATCCCAAGGGACTGATGGTCGGGCTGCAGGTATTGGACAGCTGGCTGTATGCAGAGGACAAGCCGTTTATCCATGTGGAAGCCAACGATACTTTTGCCGCTTTGAAGCAGGAAGCGGAAACCGGATATTTCGAGGAACTGCTACGCAAGTATCTGCTGCAGAACAATCATAGGTCCGTGATTGTCCTTTCTCCGGTGAAAGGCCTGACGGCGAAAAAAGACGGTGAACTGCATAGGAAGCTGCAGGAGTACAAGGCTTCTCTGAGCAGAGAAGAAACAGAGGCCATCGTAAGGCAGACAAAGGAACTGGAACGCTATCAGGAGGAGCCAAATGCAAAGGAAGACTTGGCGAAAATCCCTCTCCTTACCAGGGAAGATATGAAAAAAGAGGCAGTGAACTATGTGAATGAGGAAAGGCATGCCGAAGATACGCTTATCCTTTTTCACAATATATTTACCAACGGCATCGGGTATCTGCGTTTTGTCTTTGATATCAGCGGCGTGCCGGAGGAATTGTTCCCTTATATCGGCGTTCTGAAAAATGTGCTGGGAATGGTGGATACGGCAAATTATGCATACGGCGAACTGTATCATGAAACAAATATAAAGACTGGCGGCATCCAGATGGTGGCAAATACCTATGTCAATGCGGAGGACATTAAGGAGTATAAGGTAACATTTGAGGTAAAAGTGAAGGCATTGCATGAGAATCTGAAGGAGGCGTTCCGGCTGGCGGAGGAAATCCTGCTGACTTCCCGTTTTGAAGATATGAAGCGGCTGTATGATGTCATTGCGGAACTGAAATCCAGGATGCAGGCATCCATGTCTTCGGCCAGCCATTCCTTGGCGGCAGTGCGTGCATTGGCAGGGCTTTCGCCCACGGCGGCGGTAGCGGAACAGATCAGCGGGATACCACAGTACCGCTTGGTGGAACGTCTGGAAAGCAGTTTTGAAGAGGAAAAGGAAAATCTGGTATCGAAACTGAAACGGCTGATGACATATATTTTCCGGCCGGAGAATCTGATGGTGGATTATACCGCCAGCGAGAAGGAGTACGCCGGACTGGAAGAGGCGGTAAATGCTTTCCGGGAGAAATTGTTTACGGAGCCGGTGAAGAAGGAAAGATATGTGCCGGTGCCGGAGTCGAAGAAGGAAGGGTATCTGACTTCCTCCCAAGTACAGTATGTATGCCGGGCAGGTAATTTCATCCGGAAGGGGCTGGCTTATACCGGTGCGCTGAGAGTGCTGAAGGTGATGATGGGCTATGATTATCTTTGGAACCGGGTGCGGGTAAAGGGAGGTGCCTATGGCTGTATGTGTACCTTCGGCAAATCGGGGGACAGTTATTTCGTTTCTTATCGGGATCCCAATCTGGAGAAAACAGTGGAAGTATATGAACATGCGGCAGATTATATAGAGTCATTCGAGGCGGACGAACGAACCATTACCCAATATATCATCGGGGCGGTCAGCGACTTGGATGTGCCGATGACTCCGGCGGTCAAAGGACTGTATTCATTAACCGGATATATGACGAACCTGTCATTCGAAAGAGTGCAGAAGGAGCGGGATGAACTTCTGGCTGTGACGGAGGACACAATCCGCTCATTGGCCGGGCATATCCGTGCATTTATGGAAGCGGACTGCCTGTGCGTAGTGGGGAATGAGGAAAAACTGAAAGCCAGCGCATTGTTTGATACGGTGGAGGCTTTGTTCCACTAATGTCTGAAGTTTGTTTTCCGGCAGGCTGAGCCGGCGGCATGGGATTTTTTCTTCGGAAGTTGTTTTGGCATATCAGGGCAGCTTAGCGGAAGGAGGCATTTTCCTGCCGCCGGCTCATTCCCAAAAACGGAAAACACCGTTTATTGCGTAGGCTTTTCCTAAACTTAAGCCGCAGCCCGCGTCGGGAATCATGTTTTCTTCGGACACGTTTCCGCTCCGGGGCGGCAACGTTCACCGACGGCAATGCGGCAGATGGAGGTGAGGGCGTAAAAGAGGACGGAAGCGGGAGGAATGTTGGGTATTGGGGCTTTGCTGCAGGGAAATAAAGAGCAGGGAAATAAAGAGCAGGGAAGCCGGAAGGGAGGACTGATTATGAAAAAGAACGAAAAAGAAACACGGCAGGGTGTTTATGGCGGTCATGGATTTTGCATAGGAAGAGCCTTGCTGGCAGGGCTGGCTGCGGCTGGCGTGCTTTGCTTTAGCGGGTGCGGGAGCAGCGGGACGTTAGCGGATTCGTCGAAGGCCAGTGCGACGGCGGATGCCGGCGGGAGCGGGTATGCATCGGATGATATATACGCAGGAGAATACGCGGAGGAAGCGGCGGCGGAAGAGGGAGTGGCAGCAGAAACGGACATAGGCTCCGTGGCGGTGAACAGGAAGCTGATTAAGACAGTAAGAATGGATGTGGAGACGGAGGAATTCGAGGTTCTTGTTTCCAAGCTGGAACAGAAGGTCAGAGTGCTTGGCGGTTATATCGAGGATATGAATGTGTATAACGGCAGCCGGCAGAGCGGGAAAGGAATCCGGCATGCATCCATGACGGTCCGCATTCCGAAGGAGCAGCTGGACGGGTTTGTGAGTGAGGTGAACGAGTGTTCCAATGTGGTAAGCAAGAACGAGAGCACGGAGGATGTGACGCTAAGTTATGTAGATTTGGAGAGCCATAAGAAAGTTTTGCTGGTGGAACAGGACCGGCTGCTGGATTTGCTGGAAAAGGCGGACACTATGGAGGATATCATTACCATTGAGGAAAGACTGTCCCAAGTGCGGTACGAATTGGAAAATATGGAATCCAGGCTCCGCACTTACGATAATCTGGTGGATTTCTCCACAGTTTATCTGTCCATTGAAGAAGTAGAGATATTGACGCCGGCAGAGGAATTGTCGGATTGGGAAAAAATGGGCAATGGGTTTGTGCAGTCCGTGAAAAATCTGGTGAATGGGGTGAAAGGCTTCCTGATTGGTTTGGTAATTTGCCTTCCTTATCTTGTCTTTACGGCGTTATTGGTATTGTTGACTGCCTTGGTCATAAAGGCTGTGCTGAGAAAAAGCAGGAAGAAAGAGGCGGAAAGGCTTGCATATACATACGGAAGATCCGAAACGGCAGACAGGCAGATGCCGGTTAAGGAAGGGACATTGTTCCGTGGCTCTGTCTTAGGGAAAAATCTGCGGCAGGAAGCAGGGCCGCAAGGCAGTGCCCAAGAGGCTGGTCGGCGGCAGTCTGCCGGTCAGGGCGTAAACCGGAAGCAGGAGGAGGACGGCATAAAAGATATGTCCGGGGCTGCAGGAAGCAGGGATGCGTCCGGGCAGCCGGACAAGGAGCATGCTGCCGCCGGACAGCCGGAGGAAGAGAAACATGCGTCCGGGCAGCCGGGCAAGGAGCATGCTGCCGTCAAACAGCCGGGCACAGGGCCGGATGTGCCCATGCAGTCAGGAGCCGGGCAGGCAGGAAGCGGAGAGGCCGGGCATTTTTCCGGGCAGGGTGCGAAGGGCAGGACATCCGGACGGCCCACGGAAACAGGAAAGAGAAAGTAACTTTGGAGGAAGAAGAGTTGAGAGATAATTTTAAATCGGGCTTTGCCACATTGATCGGAAGGCCCAACGTGGGGAAATCTACATTGATGAATCATCTGATCGGGCAGAAAATCGCAATTACAAGCAATAAACCCCAGACCACACGGAACAGGATACAGACGGTATATACTTCGGAAGAGGGGCAGATTGTATTTGTGGACACACCGGGTATCCACAAGGCGAAAAATAAGCTGGGAAACTATATGGTGAAAGTGGCGCAGAATACCATAAATGAGGTGGATGTGGTGCTTTGGCTGGTGGAGCCCACTGCTTTTATCGGAGCCGGTGAACGGCATATTATAGATCAGCTGAAAAAAACAAAAACGCCGGTTATCCTTGTGATCAATAAAATAGACACGGTGAAAAAGGACGAGATTCTGCTGTTTATTGACACATACCGAAAGGAACTGGATTTTGCGGAAATAGTTCCCGTGTCCGCGCTGAAGGGGGACAATACGAAGGAACTGATTGCATGCATTATGAAATATCTGCCTTATGGGCCGGCCTTTTATGACGAAGATACGGTAACGGATCAGCCGGAGCGGCAGATTGTGGCGGAACTTATCAGGGAAAAGGCTCTGCGCTGCCTGGAAGAGGAGGTTCCCCACGGCGTAGCGGTGACGGTGGAGCGCATGAAATTCCGTAAGTCGGCAAAACATGCAAAAATAGCGGATATTGAGGCAAATATTATATGCGAAAGGGAGTCACATAAAGGCATCATTATCGGGAAACAGGGAGCGATGCTGAAAAAAATCGGCAGTCTGGCACGGCCGGAAATAGAAAATATGTTGGAGTGCAGAGTGAATCTGCAGCTTTGGGTAAAAGTCAGGAAGGACTGGCGGGACAGTGATTTGTACATGAAAAATTTCGGTTACAATCCGAAAGATTCCGAATAGGAAAGACGAAAAAAGCGAACCCTAACATTATAAAGCAGAGAGAAAACAGGAGATGTGCTTCCGGGATTTGGATTGGAATATAAAATCCCGGGGCACATATAAAGGTTTAGGGGGCACAGGATGAAAGAGTCAAATTACTGGGAACAATTTTTATGTACGGGAAGTGTGGAAGATTATCTGAAATTCCGGAAAAAATCGGATGGAGGCAGTGCGGCTGCCGAATGCGCGGTGACAGGAGAGAACCCCTATGCAGGAATTCATAAATTTAACAGGGATGGTTTTGAAGACGGTGCCTATCGGGGAATATGACAGGCGCGTTGTGATTCTCACAAAGGAACGGGGGAAAGTGTCGGCTTTTGCCAAAGGCGCACGGAAACCCAACAGCCGTCTGCTGGCGGCAACTTCGCCCTTTACGTTCGGGGAATTCAGATTATATGAGGGAAGGTCGTCGTATAATATTATGGAGACGGATATTTCCAATTACTTCGAAGGGTTCCGGGAGGACTTTGAGACTGCGTGTTACGGCATGTATTTTCTGGAAGTAATGGACTATTATACAAGGGAGAACAATGATGAAAAGCGGATGCTGAAACTTCTGTATCAGTCGCTGCGGGCACTGCAGCTTCCAAGCTTACATAAGGAATTGATACGGTATATTTTTGAAATCAAGGCTTTGACGCTGAACGGGGAATATCCGGGACTTCCTGAGAACAGGGAATATTTGGATTCCACGGTCTATACGATGAACTACATAACGGAAAGCACGGTGGAGAGACTTTACACATTTACCGTTTCGGAAGAAGTGCTTTCGGAACTCCGGGCCATTGCGGACGGATTCCGCAAAAGATTCATGGACAGGGAAATGAAGAGCCTGACAATACTGGAAGGGATAAATTCTTAATTTTATATTGAAAAACCAATCTAAGTCGGATATAATAGTGTGAATGTAAAGGAAATATGCGAATCAAGGGACAGGCTGCGGAACGTAGGCGTTTCCGGGATTCACAGATTCGGAGGGCAGAATCAATGCATAAAATGAAATCGGCAGCCGGCATACTTCTGGCAGTGCTTTTATTATGGGGCTGCGGGGAAAAGGATGCGGATCTGGGAGACGAGATGACAGTGGAGGCGGCAGAGGCCGTGACTTCGGAATTGGAAGTACAGAAGGACGGAAGTATCGTTGAGACTCTGGTGGAGGATTTCGGAAAGGACTATTATACGGAGGATACCCTTAAAAACATGATACTTGCCGAGGTGGCGGAGTTTAACGGGAGCCATGGGGAGGCGCAGGTTTCCGTCGGGAAGCTGGAACAGAAGAACGGCGAGGTCACCTTACAGATGGTATATCCTTCTGCGGAAATCTATTCCGCATACAATACCGATGAATACAACAATAAATCCCTATTCTGCGGCACCGTGGCGGAAGCCGACCGTGCGGGATTCTCACTGGACGTTACCCTGCAGGATACAAAGGGGGAGAAGACCGTCGGCAAGGAGGAACTTCTGGAGATGGGGGAACAGTACATTCTTATCTCGGAAAATCCTATGTTGGTGAAAGTGGCCGGAAAAATCCAATATGTGAGCAGCAATGTGACCGTCAGCGGCAGGAGCGAGGCGAGACTGTCGGGAGAAGACGGGGCAGGGGACAAGTATTATATTGTATACAAGTAAAAACAGGCTTTAACGGACATCAGGCCCATGCATGGCAGATCGGCTTTGTCGGCATGCGGGTGTTTCGTTGCAATATAGATAAAGGAGCATACAATTATTATGGAAAAGACAATGGAAAAAATCGTGGCATTGGCAAAGTCAAGGGGATTTGTCTATCCCGGTTCTGAAATCTACGGAGGGCTTGCAAATACATGGGATTTCGGAAATCTTGGCGTGGAACTGAAAAATAATATTAAAAAGGCATGGTGGCAGAAATTTGTCATGGAAAGCCCCTACAATGTAGGCGTGGACTGTGCCATTCTTATGAACCCGCAGACTTGGGTGGCCTCGGGGCATTTAGGAAGCTTTTCCGATCCGCTGATGGACTGCAGGGAATGTCATGAGCGGTTCCGTGCGGACCAGCTGATTGAGCATTATTCGGAGGAGAAGGGACTGGAACTGAACGGCTCCGTGGATGGCTGGAGTCAGGAGGAGATGAAGAGTTTCATTGAGGAACATCAGATTCCGTGCCCTACCTGCGGGAAACATAATTTTACGGATATCCGTCAATTCAACCTGATGTTCAAGACATTCCAGGGTGTGACGGAGGATGCCAAGAATACGGTATACTTAAGGCCGGAGACGGCACAGGGCATTTTTGTCAATTTTAAGAATGTACAGAGAACTTCCAGGAAAAAGGTTCCTTTCGGCATCTGTCAGGTGGGGAAATCCTTCCGCAACGAGATCACTCCCGGGAATTTTATTTTCCGTGTCAGGGAGTTTGAGCAGATGGAGATGGAGTTTTTCTGTGAGCCGGATACGGATTTGGAGTGGTTTGCTTATTGGAAAAAGTACTGCATCGATTTTCTGAAAAATCTCGGCATGAAGGAAGAGGAAATGAGAGTCCGCGACCATGAGAAAGAAGAACTGTCTTTCTACTCCAAAGCCACTACGGACATTGAATTTCTGTTCCCCTTCGGATGGGGAGAACTTTGGGGGATTGCGGACAGAACGGACTATGACCTGACGCAGCACCAGAATGTATCCGGGCAGGATATGAGTTATTTTGACGATGAGAAGAGGGAAAAATATATCCCTTATGTCATAGAGCCTTCTTTGGGAGTGGAGAGACTGTTTCTGGCAGTGCTTTGCGGCGCTTATGACGAGGAAGATTTGGGTGAGGGAGATATGCGTACCGTACTGCATTTCCATCCTGCGCTGGCTCCGGTTAAGATCGGGGTACTTCCGCTGTCCAAGAAACTGAGCAAAGGCGCGGAGGAAATCTTCGGCCGGCTGTCAAAGAAATATAACTGTGAGTTTGACGATAGGGGAAATATCGGAAAGAGATACCGCAGGCAGGATGAAATCGGTACGCCCTTCTGTGTCACTTACGATTTTGATTCCGAGACAGACGGGTGCGTGACGGTGCGGTTCCGTGACTCCATGGAACAGGAGAGAGTGGCCATTGACAGTCTGGATGCGTATTTTGCGGATAAATTTACTTTTTAAGGCATGTGAAGATATGGGCTACGGGAAGGATTTGGGATAAAATGAAACAATACGGAGTAAACGAACTAAGAAAAATGTTTTTGGAATTTTTTGAAAGCAAGGGACATCTTGCGATGAAAAGCTTTTCGCTTGTGCCCCATAACGATAATAGCCTGCTTCTCATAAATTCGGGCATGGCGCCGTTAAAGCCTTATTTTACCGGACAGGAAATACCTCCCAGGAAAAGGGTGACTACCTGTCAGAAATGCATCCGTACACCGGATATTGATAATATAGGGAAAACGGCGCGTCACGGCACATTTTTCGAAATGCTGGGGAATTTTTCCTTCGGCGATTATTTCAAGCATGAGGCAATCCGCTGGAGCTGGGAATTTCTGACAGAGGTAGTGGGTTTGGAGGCGGACAGACTGTATCCTTCGGTTTATCTGGAAGATGATGAGGCTTTCCGCATTTGGCAGGAAGAAATCGGCATTGCGCCGGAACGGATTTTCCGTTTTGGGAAAGAAGACAATTTCTGGGAGCATGGTTCCGGCCCCTGCGGCCCCTGTTCCGAAATTTATTACGACCGGGGGGAAAAGTACGGCTGCGGCAAGCCGGGATGTACGGTAGGCTGTGACTGTGACCGTTATATTGAGGTGTGGAATAATGTATTTACCCAGTTTGACAATGACGGAAAAGGAAATTATTCCGAACTGGAGCAGAAGAATATAGATACGGGCATGGGACTGGAACGTCTGGCCACGGTAGTGCAGGACGTGGATTCCATCTTTGACATAGATACCATATGTGCGCTGCGCAACCGTGTATGTCAGCTGGCCGGTAAAGAATATAAAGAGAAATATGAGTGGGATGTTTCCATCCGCATTGTGACAGACCATATCCGTTCGGCCACATTTATGATTTCCGACGGCATCATGCCTTCCAATGAGGGCAGGGGCTATGTACTGAGGCGTATTATCCGCCGGGCGGCAAGGCACGGAAGGGCTCTCGGAATAGAAGGGCAGTTCCTTGCCAACTTGAGCAATACCGTGATAGAAGGAAACAGGGACGGCTACCCGGAACTGGAAGAGAAGAAAGATTTTATCTTTAATGTGCTCACGCAGGAAGAGAGCAAGTTTAATAAGACCATAGATCAGGGGCTGGCAATCCTTGCAGAGATGGAAAACGTGATGGAAAAAGAGGGGCAGAAGGAACTGGCCGGCGGAGAAGCATTCAAGCTGTACGATACTTACGGATTTCCCATTGACCTGACTAGGGAAATCTTGGGGGAAAAAGGATTTACCGTGGATGAGGCAGGTTTTGAGGAAGCCATGAAGGAACAGAAGCAAAAGGCACGTTCCGCCCGTAAGGTGACCAATTATATGGGAGCCGACGTGACGGTATACGAGTCCATAGATCCGGCAATCACTACCCGCTTTGTGGGTTATGACCGTTTGGAACATGAATCCCGGATTACAGTGCTGACTACGGAGACGGAATTGGCAGAGGCATTGGCAGACGGCGACACGGGAACGATTATAGTGGAGGAAACGCCTTTTTATGCCACTATGGGCGGACAGTGTGCGGATCACGGAATCATTTCCACGGCAGATGCCGCTTTTGAGGTTATAGATACCGTAAAACTGTTAGGCGGTAAAGTGGGGCATATCGGCAAGGTGACTAAGGGCATGTTCCGCATAGGGGATAAGGTGACTCTTACGGTGGATGCCGGAAGACGGGCGGACACATGCAAAAATCATAGTGCCACCCATCTGCTGCAGAAAGCGCTGCGTACCGTACTGGGCACTCATGTAGAGCAGAAAGGTTCCTATGTGGACGGGGAACGGCTGCGGTTCGACTTCAGCCATTTCTCGGCTATGACGGAGGAAGAGATTGCCCGGACAGAAGCGATCGTAAATGAAAAGATTGCGGAATCCGTACAGGTGGAAACCAATGAAATGTCCATAGAGGAAGCAAAGAAGAGCGGAGCCATGGCATTGTTCGGGGAGAAATACGGAGAGACAGTGCGGGTAGTTAAGATGGGGGATTTCTCCGTGGAACTGTGCGGCGGTACTCATGTGACAAATACAGGTGTGATTTCTGCCTTTAAGATTTTGTCGGAAAGCGGCGTGGCGGCCGGTGTCAGGAGAATCGAGGCCCTGACCGGAAACGGTGTGTTCCGGTATTATGCAGAGTTGGAAAAAATCATAGCGGAGGCTGCGAAGGCAGTGAAGACGACACCCGCAGGACTGACGGAACGGCTGGGGCATATGATGACTGAGATTAAAACGCTGCAGGCAGAGAATGAGTCGTTAAAGAGCAAGGCCGCAAAAGAGGCTTTGGGCGATGTGACGGATCAGGTGAAGGAAGTCAAAGGCGTGAAGCTGCTGGCGGCAAAAGTAGCCGGCGTGGATATGAATGGCCTGCGGGATTTGGGCGATCAGCTGAAAGGAAAGCTGGGGGAAGGCGTAATTGTCCTAATATCCGATAAAGACGGAAAAGTAAATCTGGTGTCCATGGCAACGCAGGAGGCAATGGCAAAGGGTGCCCATGCCGGAAACCTGTTAAAAGGCATTGCATCTTTGGTCGGCGGCGGCGGCGGCGGACGGCCCAATATGGCGCAGGCAGGAGGCAAGAACCCGGCGGGGATAGACGCTGCTATTGCGGAGACGGTTCAGGTACTGGAAGGGCAGCTGAACTGACCCGGATGCCATTGCGGAAGGAACAGTAACGGTTTGCCGGAATTGATAGTAACAGTTCAGCCTGAATGTTGTGTTGAGAGGAGGACGCACGGGAGGGATTT
>CAJUIM010000071.1 GCA_910586275.1 uncultured Lachnospiraceae bacterium
CCGATGCTCTGAACGGAAATGCCGGCGCAGGCATAAAGCCGAAAATTGATTTCCGCGCATCGGAATACCGGTGCTTAAGTACCGCGGCATTTGCCGCCCGGCGCAATGTCATTTCATTAAGCCGCAGCCCGCTTCCGAAATAATAGTTTTATCCGGAAGCGCGTCCGCTCCGCAGCCCAGCCAAATCACATTGCCCCAAAGCGAAAGCATGCCCTCAGGGCAATGACAGTATATCAGGCGCCTCCGCCAATCCGAAAACAGGAAAGCATGTTTCCGCCATCACTCTTTCCCATCCCAACAATAAGTACAAAGCCTGCACCGCTCAATCCCCACCGATTCCATCATATCATCCAGCCTATGATAACGAAGAGAGGTAAAATTCAGTTCTTTCCGGATCCGCTCCAGCATCTCCTTATATTCCTCCGTCTCCGGGTCGGAATATGCCTCCAGGCGGGTAAACCGTCCTTCCCGTTCCAAATCTTTCAGCACTCTGCGCGTAATCAGATCCATATCCGAAGTGGAACGCGAGAAATTCAGATACTTACAGCCGTAAAGCAGCGGCGGGCAGGCCGGCCGGATATGCACCTCTTTCGCACCGCTCTGATATAGAAACTCCGTTGTCTCCCTCATCTGCGTGCCCCGGACGATGGAATCGTCAATCAGCAAAAGACTCTTCCCCTGGATCAGATCATGAACCGGTATCAGCTTCATCTTGGCAATCAAGTTTCTTTTGCTCTGTATCGTCGGCATAAAAGATCTTGGCCAAGTAGGCGTATACTTAATGAAAGGCCTAGAAAAAGGGATTCCCGACTCATTGGAATAACCGATTGCATGGGCAGTTCCCGAATCCGGCACGCCGGCCACAATATCCGGCCGGGCATCATCTCTCTTGGCTAACAAGGCCCCGCAGTTATAACGCATCTTTTCCACGCTGATTCCTTCATAAGAAGAAGACGGATATCCGTAATACACCCAGAGGAATGTGCATATCTTCATATCCTTTCCCGGCGCCGCCAAAGTCTGCACGCCCTCCGGCGTGACCACAGCCACCTCTCCCGGCCCCAGTTCCCGTTCTTCTGTATAGCCCAGATTCAGATAGGCAAAACTCTCAAAAGAAATGCAGAAAGCATCTTCCTTCTTCCCAATCGATACGGGAGTCCGGCCCAGCCTGTCCCTGGCCGCATAAATCCCCTTTGGCGTCATCAGCAATATGGTCATGGAGCCGTCTATGATTTCCTGCGCATATTTTATGCCCTCCACCAGATTTTCCTTTTGGTTAATGACGGCTGCCACCAGTTCCGTGGCATTGATATCCCCGCCGCTCATTTCCAAGAAATGGGAATGCCCCGACCCGAATATCTGCTCCACGATTTTATCCGTATTATTGATTTTCCCCACAGTCTCTATGGCATAAGTCCCGTGATGGGAACGGACAATCAGCGGCTGCGGTTCGTAATCGGAAATACAGCCGATGCCAAGATAGCCTTTCATTTCATTTAAGTCTTTGTCAAATTTCGTACGGAACGGCGCATTTTCAATATTATGGATGGCACGGTCAAACCCTTCTTTTCCATATACTGCCAATCCTGCCCTTCTCGTCCCCAGATGGGAATGATAATCCGTCCCGAAAAATAAATCAAACATACAGTCATTCCTTGATGCAACTCCAAAAAATCCGCCCATAATCCCTCACTTTATACATTTATCTCAGCCTTGATGCCGAGTAATTCTTTATTTTCCTCCAGAACAGGCCGTATCACGTCCGTCAGGAATGTTTCCGTCTGTTCTTTGGCACGCCCTACATACTTGGAAGGATCCATCGTTTTCTGCAAATCTTCCAAAGTCATATTGAATGCCGGATCCGCAGCAATCAGTTCCAGCAAGTTATTGTCCTTCCCCTCTTCTTTTACGTTCCTGCCCGCTTCCATGGACAGCGTACGGATTCTTTCGTGCAGTTCCTGCCTGTCCCCGCCTGCCTTTACCGCATCCATCATTATATTTTCCGTGGCCATAAACGGAAGTTCGCTCATTAAACGCTTCTCGATTACCTTCGGATAAACTACCAGCCCGTCCACCACATTCAGGCACAGATCCAATATGCCGTCAACGGCAAGGAACCCTTCGGGTATGGATAGCCTTTTGTTGGCCGAATCATCCAGCGTCCGTTCAAACCACTGAGTCGCCGAAGTGATAGCCGGATTCAGGGCATCCACCATAACATAGCGTGAAAGCGACGCAATCCTTTCGCTGCGCATGGGATTTCTCTTATATGCCATGGCGGAAGAACCGATCTGGCTCTTTTCAAAAGGTTCTTCCACTTCCTTCAAGTGCTGGAGCAGCCGGATATCATTAGACATTTTATGGGCACTGGCCGCGATGCCCGCCAGCACATTCGCCACTCTTGTGTCCACTTTCCGGGAATAAGTCTGCCCCGATACCGGATAGCATGCCCCGAAACCCATCTTCTTTGCAATCATCGGATCTATTTTATCAATAATTTCCTGATTCCCGTCAAAAAGTTCCAAAAAAGAAGCTTGCGTCCCCGTTGTCCCTTTGGAGCCAAGCAGCTTCATATGCGACAGCACATAATCCAAATCCTCCAGATCCAAGAAAAACTCCTGCAGCCAGAGAGTTGCCCTCTTTCCTACCGTGGTAGGCTGTGCCGGCTGAAAATGCGTAAAGGCCAGCGTAGGCTGTGCTTTATATCTATCCGCAAAGTCCGCCAGTTCCTTCATTACATTGACCAGTTTCTTCCTGACCAGTTTCAGTGCTTCCGTCATTACGATAATATCCGTATTATCCCCCACATAGCAGGAAGTTGCGCCCAGATGGATAATTCCCTTGGCTTTCGGGCATTGTACGCCATATGCATAGACGTGGCTCATTACGTCATGGCGCACCTCCTTCTCCCTTGCCTTCGCCACATCATAATTGATGTCCTCCGCATGGGCTTTCAATTCGTCAATCTGCTCCTGCGTAATATGCAGCCCCAGCTCCTTCTCCGTCTCGGCAAGGGCGATCCATAATTTCCTCCATGTCCTGAATTTCATGTCCGGCGAGAAAAGATACTGCATCTCCCTGCTCGCATAACGCTCCGAAAGCGGACTCTGATACCTGTCTGTACTCATATCATTTCTCCTTTTCCAATGACTGTCAGCGTTCATACTCCCCACGGATATCTTCCGCCGCCGGCTCTGTCCGATATTTCCAACCTTGCACTGACTGCTTTTCCTTTCGGCCCTTGTGTATCGCCGGCTGCCGTCCCGCAGCTTTCCTGCCCCCTGTGCCGCAGCGCAAGGGGCGGCATTTTACAGTCCTAAACGTTTAAATACTTCATTATAGGCTTCTTCCACGTTGCCCAGATCCCTGCGGAAACGGTCTTTGTCCAACTTTTCATTGGTATGCACGTCCCACAGCCTGCATGTATCCGGGGAAGTCTCGTCTGCAAGCAGGATTTCCCCTTTGAAACGGCCGAACTCAATCTTAAAATCAATCAATTTAATGTCCGCCTGCAGGAAATATGCTTTCAGCACTTCATTCACTTTAAAGGCATATTTCTTAATAACCTCTATCTCTTCCCATGTAGCCAACCCCAATGCCACAGCGAAATAGCTGTTAATCAGCGGATCGCCCAATTCGTCATTCTTATAGCTGAACTCAATGGTCGGCTCATGGAACGGAGTGCCCTCCGGAACGCCGAGCCTCTTAGAAAAGCTTCCGGCAGCCACATTACGGATAATCACTTCCAACGGGACAATCTCTACCTTTTTCACGGCAGTTTCCCTATCGCTCAGTTCTTCCACAAAATGAGTCGGCACACCCTCTTTTTCCAGCAACTGAAATACATGGTTAGTCATTTTGTTGTTGACTACGCCCTTCCCAACGATTGTCCCCTTCTTCTCCCCATTGAAAGCAGTGGCATCATCCTTATAATCCACTATAACCATATCCGGATCATCCGTTGCAAATACCTTCTTTGCCTTCCCTTCATAGAGCTGCTCCAGTTTCTTCATTTTTTCCTCCGTTCCGCCTTCCGGCAAAAAAATATTTAAAGCAAAATCTGACACTTTGAAGTATATAACAGTTATTTTTATAAGTCAATACGGCCCTATTTCAGACGGAACACACGCGAAACCATATATTCCTTCTTATAGTAATCGGCCAGCAGCTGGTCTACCGTATCATAATCCTGCAGCACCTGCGCCGCCACAATATCGTTAATCAGGGCAAAACGGCTTTCCGCTTCTTCGGGCAGAGAATCGTTCCTGCTTAAGGAAGCACTTTCCGTCACCTGCTCCCGCCCGTGCTTTTCCTCCGAAATGTAATATTGGAGTTTTTCTCCGAAAAACAGCACGAACGGCTTGGCATACACTCCTCCGTACATATCCTGCATTTCTTCCTGCCGATAGCCTTTCTGCGTATGTGCCCCTTTTTCTATCATATAATGGATATATACTTTGCTTCCGGGACTGGTCTTATATTCCACAATTGCTTTATCTTCATACTCCTCCAGTTCCGGCACTTCCTCCATATAATCTTTATAAAACCCAAAGCAGGCCTCCTCCTTCAGCAAGTCTCTGAGGAATTCACGCGCCGCCTCCTTCACGCCGGATGTCCGCTCTTCCTTATGCTCCGCATAATACTGCAGAAAGGCCAGCCGGCATATCTTTTTCATCCGCTCTCCCCGTTCATGTACCCGGAGCATGTCCGTAAACACATAAGGTTCCGTCAGTTTCCCTTTAATAAAGAAATCATAGGAACAATGGGTGAGAAATGCAGTCTCCACTTCCGACTTCGCCCCGCCGGCAACATAAGTACGGAAAATTTCCATCTGCTCCCCGGCGTAAGAACCGGTGCCCATCATCTGCGTCAGAATCCGCTCGCACAGTTCATAAGTATCTACCTCAAACTCACTGGCCGCTTTCCATATATCCCGCATCCTGTCCATAGTGCCTTGATAAAAGGAAACCAGATAAGAAAGAATATTCGCATCATATTTCCCTTTCCCGAAGACATAATATACGATCTTCGTAAAATCCCCGTCTTCCAGAAAACCGTCCCTTGCAATCAGCCGGCTGCAAAGCCTCATAATGATTTTACCGTCCATGCCCTGAATGCCGAAATGCTCCGTCCATGCCAGCGCCTTATCCCACATCCCCCGCATCACAAGAAAACGGATAATTTCATTGCGTTCTTTACTTTTTTTCCCCTCCGGTTCCAATTCCTCCAGATAACGGTCCAGTTCCAGCATATAATCCCGTTCATAATAATAGTGCAGCAGTTTCAGGCAGACTTCATTCCTTCTGTCATTCTCAATATGTTCCGATGCCGCAATATGCCGGAATCTGCTTTCATTCCCTTCCGTAATCTCCTGAAAGGCATGATCCCTTTCGCACAGATAAATATCCAGTCCCTCATGTTCCGGTATAAGGCCTGCTGCCTCATCGGCCAGATTGCCCGGCTCCATCAGCCGCTCCATCCGACAGGGAACGCTGACCGTATACCGGTACCCCGCCCCGTCCTCCAGAAACACCTTATAATCCTCCCCGTATAAAGGCAGATATGCCTTGCCCCCGTTCAGCGGAAAACGGTATTCTTTTCTGCTGATGGCATAACAGACAACCGCTTGGCGGACTTCTTTATTGTCCGTCTCGATCCGATAAGTGAACAGCAGCGGCAGCAATGCTTTTGCCTGTTCTTCGTCCAGTTTCCCTTCCAAAAGGATGCTTTGGTACAGATAGGCCAAATCCTTGTTGATCCTGCCTTTTTGCAGCTGTTCCTGCACAAACTCATCAATCTGTGTGCAGAACTTTATATAATATTCGGGATGTTCCTCCCTTCTTTGATATATGTATGCATAAAGGAATGCGTTTTTCCGGTAATCCAAATCACTCTGATATGCAAAATACATCAGTACCATCCGCGGAATCTCGCCCTTATACTCTTCCGGCAGGGCCATCATAAAGTATTCGTACAGCTTTGTGATCCGAAGTTCCGCCTCCACGCCCAGCCTATACCACCCGAAGAAACGGCTGTCCGTCTCGTTCCCCTTAATCAGCAGCGTACAGATAACCTGCAAAGTCTCCCTGTCCGGATATTTTTCATAACATTCTTTCAGAATATAGAACACATGCGGCGAATAACCCTTTAACTTCTGCACCTGATAACGGATCTGCACTACCACATCCTCTGTCAGCAGCTGCCTTCTGGCGGCAAAACGCAGTACCTGCATTTCAAATGCCCCCATCTTCATAAGCAAAGTAGGGTTCACTTCCAGCAAATGCCAAGCCTCCACATAAAGCACCGGACTGACGCAGCCCTGCCGAAACTGCTCTTCCAGAATCAGCCATCTCTTGGAAGGGCTTTTCACATATTCCTCCGATAGATGAAGCATCAGCCATGCAATCCGCCAGTTTCCGGGATTCATCCGGTAAATCTTCTCGACCTGCTGCGCCGTCCTGTCCAAATATTCCTCATCCTCACTCAGCAGAGAATTCAGATACAGATAATAACAGCCGATTTCCGGGGCGCATTGTTCCACGCATCCCTCCTCTTTCAGACGTTCCAGCTGTCTGGCTGCCTCCTTATTCCGTTCCTGCGTCAGCAGCAGCTGTGCCGCAAACAGCCTTGTCTGCACATCCTTCGTATCCAAAGACGCAAGCTTCTCCACCAGCTTCTCCGTCTCCCCCATCCACGTCCTGGCGGTAATCTTTCTCCCCCGGTAATTACAGTAATGCTCCATCAGCTGCACTAAAATCCTTTTCTTCTCTTTCCGGAACCCCAATGTGCCGACCGTCTTCATGCTGCCGCGCACCGTAATCGGTATCCGTATATCCGTATAAGAATTGTAGATATGCAGGCTTCCATAGTTACGCCCGGCATGCATCCTGCTGCTGTCCACATAATAGACGATACGGCAGGAATTCCCGAGGAAATCATGATCCGTCACCCGCTCCTTTTCCGTACCGATAAAATCTCCTTCCGCTTCCACATGGAGGAAAGTATATCCCCAGCCGTTCTTCATGACAATCACGCTATGTTCCGACACACCCTCCATATCATCCAGCCTGATCTGCGCCTGATCTGCGGAAAATACTACCTTCTGCTTTTTATTCGTCTCCAGCAGAAACTCCTCCACATTCCGCTCATTGCCGTATACCGCCGAAAGCCCCTTGTATGCACAATAATACTGCTTATCGCCCCCTCTGGAAAAAATCCTCTGAAACTCCTTGGAATAGAATACTTTTACGGCCTCCTCCCAATTCGCCTTGGCCAAATTGGCGAAATGGAACATATTACGGATTTCCCCCAGACTGGAAGCAATCATTTCCGTTTCCATCGTAATCTTATATGGAATCTCATACTCCCCATAATTGGAAAGGATTGTGAAATACCCTTCCCATACATCGCCCTCTTCCATCCCCTCACTGTCAAACCGATAGGCAATCTCTTCCCTCTTCCCGATAAATTCCCTTGTCAGGCACTGCATCTTAATCTCCGAAGAATATACCCTGCCCTCCGCCGGCACATCCCCCGATGCAAATACGATAAAAGAACCGTTTCGGATTTCTCCCTTTTTAACGGAAAATTCCAGACTATCCTCTGAAAATTTCAGCAAATCATGATCCAGATCTGCCTGTCCGGAACCTACTTTCCCATAATCGAATTTTCCCGCCGCCACTATCTGCCACCTTCCTCAATTTCTTCCCCGGCGCATTTTCAGACCCGCTCCGGTCCGGTCATTTTTGAATATTATACCATTCCGAAACAACGCATGCAACTTTTTCGGAGCCACAAGACGAAATAACCACCCCGTTTTTCCGAAAAATTTCCTCTTCCCCCCTTGACAAACCCCAAAATATGTATTATTGTACTATTAAAATAATACAAACGTACAAATATTACCGAAATGTAAAAGGAAAGGAAGGATAGCATGGCATGGATATTGGATGCGGACAAACCCATTTATGCCCAATTGGTGGAAATCATACAGATGCAGATTGTTTCCGGGCAATATAAAGCGGGTGATAAGTTCCCGAGTGTGCGGGATCTGGCAGCAGAAGCCAGCGTCAACCCAAACACAATGCAGAAAGCCCTAGCCGAACTGGAAAGGAACGGGCTTATTACCACACAGCGGACCAGCGGACGCACAGTAACGGAGGACAAGGAAATGATACAGAAAATAAGGACACAGCTTGCCGACGAGTACATCCGGAACTTTTTCCGTATGATGCAGAAATTAGGTTATACGGCGGAAGAAATACTGATACTGATCAAACATGCAACTGAGGAGGGAAATCATTATGGAAGCATTGGCTGAAATACGCGGCGTGACAAAGGTATTCGGCAACACCTTGGCCGTAAACAACATGAACCTTATTATTCCCCGTGGGAAAATCATCGGCCTGCTGGGGCCAAACGGAAGCGGCAAATCTACGCTTATTAAAATGCTGAACGGACTTCTTACGCCTACCGCCGGAAAAATCTTTATCAACGGTCAGGAACCCGGCGTTGCCACAAAGGCGCACGTCGCTTACCTGCCGGAAAGGACTTATCTGCAAAGCGGCATGAAAGTATGCGATGCCATAGATTTTTTCTGCGATTTTTATGAGGACTTTGACAGAGAACGCGCCTTTACCATGCTGAGCAATCTGGCCATCCCGTTTACCGCGCCGCTGAAGACATTGTCAAAAGGCACGAAGGAGAAAGTACAGCTGATTTTAGTCATGAGCCGGAATGCCGACTTGTATATATTGGACGAACCCATCGCCGGCGTGGATCCTGCTGCCAGAGACTATATTTTAAGAACCATTATCACAAATTACAGCGGAAATTCCAGTATCCTGCTGTCCACTCACCTCATCACGGATATTGAAAATATATTGGATGAAGTCATACTTGTGCGCAACGGACAGATTCTTGCCCATATGGGCGTGGATCAGATCCGGGAAGAATACGGACAATCGGTAGATGCTTATTTCAGGAGGGTATTCGCATGTTAATAAAATTGTTTAAATATGAATGGAAATTCTTTTGGAAGGTTCCGGCAACCATTAACCTAGCTTTAATCATTATCACCATACTGGGCATTACCTCACTGATTTCGCCGTTATGGACTCTGGATTACGATATTATAGGCGCATTGATGGCAACTTCCCTGGTGTTTTACTATCTTGCCATCTTCGCCGGATCCATCGCCGTCAGTGCCTATATCGCCATACGGTTCTACAAAAATGTTTATACGGACGAAGGTTATCTTACCAATACCCTCCCCGTGACCCCCAGACAGATTATTCTGTCCAAACTGTTTGTCGGCGTGCTGTGGACAGCCATCACAGGGTTTGTCATTATTTGCAGCATCCTAATCCTGATAGCCGTAGGTTCCTACAGTTATGGGGATAACAGCATTATGGAGATTATTTACGAACTGATGATGGCATGGAATGATGTGGCGGAACTTTTCCGTGAAATAGGATTCCGTCCTTTCTCCTTCACATTTCTGTGCATTATTTATAGTACCGTAAGTATTTTCTTCAGCATCCTGATGCTATATTCTGCCATATCGCTTGGGCAGATGTTTTCCCGGCACAAAGTGGCCGGTGCCATTATCTGGTATTTTGTGGAACATATGGTCGTTCAGTTCGGCAGTTCCATATTGATGACCATTATGGGATTTTTCATTGTGAACCGGCTGGATTACTATGATTCCCTCAGTTCCTTTTTCGACCCCATATTGATTTTGTGCATCCTTCTGTATCTGCTGGGCGGTTTTGGCCTATACTGCATAACGGAATATATGCTGAAAAAGAAACTGAATCTGGACTGATTCCGGTCCAAGGATAAATTTAATCCGCAAAATTTAATCCGCAAAAAGCCCCGCAGACAGCGGGGCTTTTCTTTCTCCTATGTTCACCCTATATTCTACTGCACTTATTTCACAAAGACAAATTTGGCCGCATCGGACAGTTCTTCGCAATAGGAAAAACCCAGCTCACGGAAATCCTTCATCCTCTCCGGCTCACATATGCCGTTTTCCGCCAGAAACCGAACCATTTCCCCCCGCGCCATTTTGGCCAATGTCCCTTTCTGTTTCACCTTTCCCGCTGACCGTTCGCCGAATTCTACCGTCAGGAACCGGTCAGCCGGCGTGACATACTTTTCTATGCATTTGGAATACTCTTTGGATGCCAGATTAACGATCATCCGATCCCCATCAGCCAGGCTGGCATACAGCCTCTCCCCCCAAAACTCATATAAATCGGCACACCCATTCACCGACAGTTTCGCCTGCATCTCCAGCCGGTAAGGCACTACGCCGTCAAAAGGTTTCAGCACGCCGTAAAATCCGGAAAGGATGCGGAGGTGTTCCTCCAGATAGGAAAGCGCTTCATCGGTAAATACCGCCGGAGCCATATGCTGGTACTGCAGCCCCTCATACGCCAGAACCGCCGGTGTCAGGCACTGATCCAAATCCATCTCCCGGAAACGCCTTTCGTTCAGTTCCGCCAGCTTATCACTGCACTTCCATAGTGCCTGGGCATCCGCCGATGAAAGAGACTGCACTGCCTCCATAAGGATTTTGGCATCTTCCAAAAATTCCGGCTGTCCCTTTACCCCATAGATATCCCCGTTTCTATTCATCTTCTTTGCCGGCGATATAATAATCTTCATGGTTCCTGCAGTTCCCCGATACACTCCAGCATCTGTGCCGGATTCTCTGCCGCTTTCACTTTTCCGAAAGCCTTTATGATAATGCCTTCTTCATCAATCAGATATGTGGTCCTGACCACCCCCATGCTGACTTTCCCGTAGTTCTTCTTTTCCTTCCATACATCGTACCCCTGTATACAGGAAAGTTCCGGATCCGAAAGCAGCGTAAACGGAAGTCCGTATTTCTCTTCGAATTTTTTATGGGATGCCACACTGTCTTTGCTGACCCCGATGACAACCGCCCCTTTTTCCAGAAACTGCGGATACAGTTCCCCGAAATTGCATGCCTGCTTCGTGCAGCCCGGCGTATTGTCTCTTGGGTAAAAATATAAGATCACTTTCTTTCCTCTGTACTCCTCTAAGGAATGCATCTTTCCGTTCTGATCCGGCAATGAAAAATCCGGTGCTTTTGTTCCTGCTTCTAACATTTCTTGACTTCCGCCCTTTCTTTGCGTATTTTTAATGCAGCATTCTATGCCAATCCCGCCATAATCAATGCAATGCTGTCATATTATCATTCGGCAGACATGCTTTAGCCTCCGCCACAATCCTGCTGTCCGTCCTGAAAATGCTGTATTCATCCATAGCCGGCAGCCCCATAGGCACACCTGCCTTACGGTAACGCATCCCGCTGTCCACCAGGATTTTGGCGGACAGATGATAATCGGTAATCTCCGTGCAGGCAAGGAACTTTTTAATGACCTCCGGCGTCACTCCTGCCCCTGCCATAATCCGGGGGCCTCCCGTTTCTTTCTGCAGGCCGCTCAGCTTTTTCAGCAGCGGCAGCCCCGTAAGGCAGTCCTTCTCCTGTCCGGAAGTCAAGACCGTGTCAATGCCCAGTTCCCCTGCCTGCCTATAAGTCTCCGCCGGATCGGCACAGACATCAAACGCACGGTGCAGCGTGACTTTCATGCCGCCCGCCGCCTGTACCAATTCTTTCATCCGCTCCATATGGAGGCTTCCGTCCTCTCTAAGGCAGCCGATCACAATACCTTCCGCACCGGCCTCACGGAACATCTCCGTCTCTCTTTCCAACATCCGAAACTCATAATCGGTATAAAGAAAATCCCCGAAACGCGGTCTCAGCAATACCCGCACCGGCAAATCACAGCATGCTTTCACCTGCTCAAACAAAGCCAGCCCCGGGGAAATACCCCCGATCATAAGCGCGGCACACAATTCCAGACGGTCAGCGCCTCCTTCGGCCGCCGCTATGGCAGATTCCACGCTGTCCACACAGCACTCCAATATATAATCCATTTTGTATTCTCCCGCTATTTTTTCCTGTTATCTTTGGCATCCATCAGCGCCGCCGCCAGACATACAAGGAAGCATCCTGCTGCCAGAAGCCGTTCCAACCCTTTCTCTACGTTCTTCTTCCTCACCTTCACGGCCTTCCTGCGGAGTTTCTCTTTTGTCCTCTCCGTCTTGGCCTTTTCCTTCACGATCCCCATCATCTCTTTCTGAAACTTCTTCTTCCACTTGGGGGGCTTTCTTTTTTTCTTCCTGCCCATCCGTCCTCCCTTCCGCCGGGCAAAAAACATTTTCATATCCGGCAGCACAATATCATCCGTCCGCCGGAACGTGCCTGAAAAAGCTTTCTGCCTAATCTGCATCACAGCATTTCCCGTACATACGCCTATATTATATCTTAACTGCAGCTTTAAGACAACCGCAATCTGCAGCAACCAAGGAAATCCATGTTGGGTGCCGTGCCTGCGCCTCCAAAGCCCGTTTCGGCATGCCAGGCGGCGGCAGCCGAGGGGCAGTCTGGCCTCCCTTTATACCGGCTCCGCAATTCTCGTCACTCCCACATAAATGTTTGATATCTGATACCAAGTAGGATAATCCACCACTCCCGACTGCGGCAGGTTAAAAATACGTTGGAAAGTCCGCACCGCATCCGCCGTCCGGTTTCCGTATATGCCGTCCGCCGCAATCACCGGAATGGCCGGATAATTCTGTGCAATACGGTTCAGCTGCTGCTGCATCTGGCGCACCTTATCTCCCGAAGCCCCTATCGTCAGGTCATAACCCGGCCAGGAAGACGGAACCCCCGCAATGCTTTCCGCAGAATTGATGTACATATCATTTCCGTAATAATACCGGATGATTTCGATTGCCGAATACCCTTCGTCACCAAGATATTTGGATCCCCACTGGCTCAGCCCGCTGCAGGTCACACGCTTGCCGTCACAATAGGATGTAAAAATCGGCTGGCGCACACCGGGACGGGATAAATAGTTGGCAAAAATGGAATCCACCAAATAATCAATATTACTGTAAATATTTCTGCCGCGCATCCATTTCTGGTCATATGCCGTAGAAGATGTGATGGTAAAATTATAGCCCTGGTTCCGGTACCCCGGAAGCATCACTGATTCGTGGTAAAAAAGTATCTTCGGCAGCCTTAGGTTCCATGCCCGTCCGGCAGCTGCTTTTCTTATAAGGCAGAAAATCCTTCAGACTCAGCTTAAACCGGATTACCATCTGCTCCTCTGTCACATCTATCCTGTCAACCAGCTTATTGACAATTACCCTCTGCGTTTCGGCATCCGCTTTCCGGAAGACCTGCTGCCAAGTAGGAATTTGGGCGTTAATCCCCTCTCCCGCCGTAACCTCCGCTTCCCTGAGGAAACTTCTCTTTTCCTGCAGAAGCCGATTTTGTTCTTCCGCCTTTTCCTTCTGCCTGCGGATTGCAGAAGCAAGTGCTTCAACAGATAATGGATAGGCACCCGAAACCGCCTCCGGAATGCACTCCTCCATGGCGGCAATCCTTTCCGCCGTCTTTTTCAGTTCCTTTTCCAGCCTGCCGATTCCCGCTTCCAGAACCTCCCTTTCCCGCTTCTTATTTTTCTCTATCACCTCAAGAATATCTTCCTCTTCCTGAAAGTTCCGAATATACTCCAAAATATTCCCAAATACAATTTTTTCCGCATTGCCCGCACAAAACCGTGACACTTTATTATGGGGCATACCCGTCTGCCCGCCCTGACAGCGGTAGACAGGAATCTTGCTGGCCCGTCTCTCCCCGGTATCCTTCACTGTCCAATAGCTGTACTTCGTTCCATTGGTCAGTTTCTTTCCGCAGTAGCCGCAGTAAATCACGTCAATCAGCGGCAGCCTGCCGCCATTCCTCCGCATGACCCTGATTCCTTTCTGCTCCAGCGTCCGTATGCACTTATCCGCCCGTTTTCTTCTTTTCTCCTGCGTCCTGTCCCATGTTTCTTCGTCAATAATCCGTAGTTCTTCATCCGCCTCAATGGATTTTACCCAATCGCTGCTGTCCAGCCTGTGGTATTTTCCGTTTATCCGCTCCCTGCGTTTGTATGCCATATGGCCGGCATAAACAGGATTGGTTAATATTGCGGTGATGGTGCCGCTTTTCCAGACATCGTTTGGCGCCATTGTCTTATAATACCCGTCCTCATTTAACCGCTTTGCTATTTTAAGCGAACCGAATTCCCGATGCAGCGACAGATTGTAAATATGTCTGACTACTTCCGCCTGCTTGGGCAGGATTTTCAGCCGGTGCAGTGCCCTTCCGTGCTTGCTGAATTCCCCTGACAGGACAAGCTCATAGCCGTATGGTGCGGTTCCCCCCATAAACCTCCCCTGCTGCACTAATCTCTGTGCGGTATCTTTTACGCGCATCCCGGTGTCGGAACTGCTTTTCTGTGCATTCCCAAAACGCAGAGCCAGCATCATCTGCCCCATTATATCATCGCCCTCCGGTGAAATGCAGCCATCCTTGACCGTATAAATGTCCACGCCGTAATTTTTTAACGTCATAACGTAGGCACCGATTTCCCACATGCGCCTGCCTATTCTGTCGTCCTTATAGGCAACCAGAATATCATATTCTTTCCTCCCGGCATCTTCCATGGCCTCCTGCAATGTGTCCCTGTCACTGACCGCCGTTTTGTATCCGCTCCTGCTCCCCTCAAAATATTCTTTTCCATCCAAGATCCAGTCCGGATGCCCGGCTATATAATCCTCCACAATCCGGCGCTGTACGGATAAGTCGCCGTCCGCTTCCAACTGCTGGTTGGAACTTACCCTTAGAAGCATCCGCACAATCCGTTTTTCCTGCATTATAACCACCCCTAATCCGCAAATAGAACAATGCATTAATCTTTCTTCCGATTCTCCCCGGCCGAAACCGCTTTCATCTGTTCTTCCAATTCCATCATGAGAATCGACTTCACTGATTTTCGAATCGCCACGGCATCCTGCGGTTCATCGGGGAATTGCAGGATTGCCCTGACTGTCCTGTCCCCGCAGTCCACATCCTTCTTTATTTCCTTCATACGCTGCCTTCCAGCATCTTTTCTTTTTATATTACTTGCATGGGGCTTGTCATATTCGATGTTTTTTATGTTCCTATTTTTCTCCTCCCTGTCTGCTTCCGCAGACACTTGCATCAATTGAAGGTTCAAACTTCCCTAACCTTCCACGCTTCCAATCAGCACCTTCTTCCCGCAGAAAGCAAACCCATATTTACGAATACGCCCCTTCGGAATCCCCTTTGCCACAAGATTCGCCTGATAATCTTTCTCTTCTATCTGCCGCAGTGCCTCTTTTACCGTATCGGAAAGTTCCTTTTCTGCTGCCTCCTGCACCTTAAACTCCATAATAACAGCATCGTTCATGACCGCTCCGCTATCTGTCTTTCTCGGCTCCAACATGACATCATATCTTCCGAATCCGCTTTCCCTGTTGGATGTAATCAAATATCTGTCGGCAAGTTCTACCATCAGGCCAAGCACAAAACCATGATAAAAACGTTCCGGCTCCTCCCCGGACGGATTCCTCCCCGTGTCAAAATAACTGAAAATATTCAGCGCTACTTTATTCATATAAGTATTCATTGCCCTTATATCATGAACCAGCAAGGCTTTCACAAAATCATTGTAACCGGATGCCGCACCGCCAAACCATTTCCGTATCATATTCCGAAACATGGCCTTCACCTCAAAGTTGGTCAATCCCAGCCTGTACTCCTGCCTCCACTCTCCAAATTCCGAAGTATATGTCTCATATTTTACTACTTTCAGATAGCCGCTGGCCAGCAGAAGGCTCCAAAAGGCCTGTTCATCATTGTCCAGCATACTGTATACAATCTGCTCGTCTAACTCCGCACAAATAGTCCCTCCTTGTAATAAAGTTTCAAAGTCTTCCTTGACATTTACACTCCCTTCCTGCAGCAGTTTTCCTACCAGACTATTGGAACTGCTGTTTGCCCAATAAGCACCTACTTTCCTTTTATCAAGGAAATTGATAATAGACCAGGGATTATAAATATCTTTTTTGTTTCCAAAAATAAACCCATCGTACCAATCTTTTACCTGCTTCTTCTGTTCTGTCAGTCCATATTCTTCCAGTGCCTCAAACACTTCACTCTCTGTAAAACCGAAACAATCCGTATACTTATCAGAGATAGCCGTTACCACTTCAAGATTATTCAAATCGGAGAAAATAGATTCTTTGCTTATTCTTGTGATCCCCGTCATAAAAGCGCGCTCCAAACAGGGATTGGTTTTAAAGGTAGAATTAAGCATACTTCTGATAAAAACCACCATTTTATCCCAGTATCCATACACATACGCCTCCTGCATGGGCGTGTCGTATTCGTCCAAAAGAATTATTACCTTTTTTCCATAATAGCGGCACAGGTAGTCAGTAAGCATTTTTAGTGATAAAGATGCCATATAATCTTCCATATCCGCCGATATTCTCTGAAAATCTTCTTTCTCATTACCGTTCAGCACATCACTCTGAAGCAGAAAATCAAATTTATTATATAGCATTTGGATAATCTTACATATTTTTTTACGCGCCTCTTCGAATGTAGCTTCCTTAATATCCGCAAAACTTAAAAAGATAACCGGATATGTTCCCTGTAATTTTCTGTAATCATAATTTCCTTCCGTATATTTTTCTTCCCATATGTTAAGCCCCTCAAATAAATCACCTCTGTTTGCATAATTTACGGAAAAGAACTTCTCCAACATGCTCATATTCAGTGTCTTTCCAAATCTTCTCGGACGAGTAAGCAATGTTACATCATCATCAGATTCCCACCATTTATGTATGAAATCAGTTTTATCAATATAAAAATTATTGCTTACTCTGATTTTTTCAAAATCCTGTCTCCCAATACCTATTACTCTCATCATCAACCCCCATACTGCAAAATAACTATTCCTGTCTGTTCCCAAATCCGTCTGCCTGATTAACCACTGCGTTGCTGCATAAATCATTTTCAGGATAGTTGTCTTTCCAACTCCCCTTGTAAAAGCTTTCGTATATAATTTTGACAAGAAACAGAAATTTGTTATGTCGTTTACTATAATTCATATTATACCCAGTTCCCACCTTTTTGTATATCATTAGTCATAGACAATAACCGGAATTGATAACTTCTCTCTGCAGAATCTGCCGCTTCATTCACAGCACTCTGCCCTGTCTCCCAATTTGCGGAACAGGAAAAATCGGAAAGACACTGTGCTGTTTTGTCCTTCCGATTATCCCAATCCCATCTAAAATATGAGCCGTTTCAAATTGTGTCATTCAGCCGCATTCCCCCTGTCAACCCTGGCCAGCAGCCCAAGCACAAAACCATACCCCAAGCATACCAGTTCCTCAGCCTTAAAGTCCCGTAATATCTATTGCATGCATATAAGCATCCGACCCCCTCGTGCAAGTCAGACTGAGTTTCTTTCCCTTAACCAACACTTTGCAGTTGCTGACGCTGTTCACCACATCCATCTTCAGCTGCATTTCGCCTTGCGGAGTATCAAAATACAGAATGCTTTCACTGGACTTAGATCCTACCGTGCCTGTCACGGTCGCCACATCCGAAGTATTCATCTGCGCCATGGAGGGGCTGTCCTTCACTCCCACTATACTGGCTGCATGAAGATAGGCATCCGAACCATTATAATAGGAAACGGTCAGTTTATTGCCCGGTGTCAGTACCATGCCGCTTCTGGCATCCGTACTGCCGTCTATTACAAACTGCATTTCCCCGCCGCTGGTTGACAGATAAAGAAGGTCTTCCCGGGTACTCTCGGCCACTGTCCCGGAAACCGACGCGGTGACCGCATTCACCGGCACAGTAGGCGCAGGGCCCACTGCCGACGGAGAATTCACGGTCAATGTATCCGAAATGCTCACCGCATGCATATAGGCATCGGAACCCCGCACACAGGTAATGCTGTATTCCTTTTCCATGACAAGAACTTTGCACCCGCTCATATTTGTGGAAGGATCCAGTTTAATCTGCATTTCTCCCTGCGGCGTATTAAAGTAGATAATCTCACTGGTGGTCTTATCCCCAATCTTTCCCGTCACCGTAGCTGACGTGGAAAAATCAAGCGTTGCCGTAGAAACCGGTGCCTCCGTAGTAACCTGCACCGCATGCAGATACCCATCCGTGCCATGGGATAAAGACACGGTAATCTGCTTCCCCGGCAACAGTATTTTACAGCTGCTTGTATCCGTCCCGCTGTCCAGCTTAATTTCCATATCTCCCTCTTTTGTAGAAAGCTTCAGCAGATCGGATGTAGTTCCCGACATAACCTTTCCCTGCACCGTCGCCACAACGGCGGACGATGCCCGTGCTTCCAACTGATTGGCCGGCAGCAGCAGAACACAAGCTACCGCACATACTGCCGCCCACAGCTTTGCCACGGGAAAAAAGAATCCCATGCCATGCCTGTCCCTGCTGCCCGCTGCCCGGCCATGTGCCGTATGATAAAAGTCTACCTCCTTATATGTTCCCATAACTCAGCCTCCCGTAAAACATGGTAAACAGTCAATGCCATTCACTTTTTAAGCTGCAGGGCGAAAGCATGTCCAAAGAAAGACATCATTCCCTGACGCCGGCTGCGGCTTCCGTTGATGACACTGGGTAAACAGTTCCTTATACATATTCTGTAACCCATCATACAATACTTATTTCGCAAAGTCAACAATCCGCCGCCCTTACACGGAAATCAGTAACAGTTCAGCCTGAATGTTGTGTTGAGAGGCGGACGCACGGAAGGGATTTTT
>CAJUIM010000072.1 GCA_910586275.1 uncultured Lachnospiraceae bacterium
CTCGCGCACGGGCGTCCGCCTCCCAACATTACATTCAGGCTGAACTGTTACAAAAAATTTAAAGAATTTTAAAAAAGGGCTTGCCAAATGAAATATATTGCTGTATAATATCAAATTGTAGCAGACAAGTGATGCAAACAAAAATATTGGGCTATCGCCAAACGGTAAGGCAACGGACTCTGACTCCGTCATCTCAAGGTTCGAATCCTTGTAGCCCAGCTGGAATGATCCGGTGGAATAATCCACCGGTTTTTTTTGTTCATAAAAGTGTGTCTCCCGCAAATGGTGACGCACATCTGCCGGAAAGCAATTTTCAAATACGCTTTGGTTTGCAGTAAATACCGGCGGATAAACTCTTGGATGGAGACGGTGAGGCAGGATATAATAAAATTCTTTTATGGGCATAATAGGAACTGACAGGATTGCCGACGAGGAAACTGCGGAGGGAAGGTTATCGGTCAATATGGGAATTGAAATGTAGGGTATAGTTTGCTATAATAATAAAATATCGGCAAAAGACAAGAATCGGAAAGGCGGAAATCTGACGGATATGTTAAAAAAACTAATGGTTATTTTTGACCGGAAACAGAAGATACATTTGGCGCTGTTAGGAATTATGATTTTTATCGGCGGCATAGTGGAGACTTTAGGGGTTTCGGCTCTTTTGTCCGTAATCTCCATTATCCTGAACCGGAAGGCCTTGCAGCAGTATGCAATCGTTGGGGAGGCCATGGACGTTTTACATATAGAGACAATGGAATCTTTTACCATGTTTCTTCTCGGGCTGCTGTTCGTGGTCTATCTTATGAAAGGGCTATATACGATATGGCTTGTATATGAGCAGAACCGTTTCATTACGGTCAACAAAAACAAAATGATCAGCCGTGTGCTTCGGGAATTTCTGCACAGACCCTATGAGTTTTATCTGGACGCGGATATACCCACTGTATTTCGGATGACGGACTCGGATATCCCGAATGTATTTCAGCTGATGTTGGTGCTGCTGCAGTTTGCGTCGGAGGCTGTGGTGTTTGTGTTCTTGGCCACGGTGCTTGTCATTGCGGACTGGAAAATGGCGGTTCTGATGGTGGGCGTATTCGGCGTGGTGACATTCCTGATCGGAAAGGGGATGAAGCCTAAGCTGAATTCCCTTGGGAAAAAGAATCAGGAGATACAGTCCAGAATTGCCAAATGGCGGATTCATGCCATTTACGGCATAAAGGATGTGAAAGTGCTGCACAAAGAAAACTTCTTTGCGGACAACTATGAAAAGTGGGGCAAGTACGGAGCCGGCATTGCCCAGAGGTATGCCGTGCTGAACAGTATTCCAAGAAACCTGATAGAGACTGTATTTATCGGATGCCTGGTGGGATATATCATGGTATATATCGGTTCCGGGAATGATACGGGTCAGTTAGTCATGGTACTTACGGTATACGGTGCGGCGGCTATCCGCCTGATGCCATGCCTTAACAGGCTCAATACTTATCTGTCGGAAATTTCATATCACCAGCCTTGTCTGGACTATGTATATAAAAATATGGTGGTGAGCCGTAAGAGCATGGAGGAGAACAGCTATCTGCTCACAGGTGATTATCATAAAAAGATGGGGATCACGGACAAAATTATATTGGAAAACATTACTTATGCATATCCGAATACGGATAAGAATATTTTCGAACATGCCAATATGGTCATACCTTATGGCAAATCGGTAGGAATCATGGGTACTTCGGGAGCGGGAAAGTCTACGATGGTGGATATTATTCTGGGGCTTCTCCATGTGCAGGAAGGGGAAATTACCTGTGACGGTAAAAATATTTTTGAGAATTACGCTTCATGGCTGGCACAGATAGGTTATATTCCCCAAAGCATATATTTGGTGGATGAGTCCATACGGGAAAATATCGGCTTCGGCATTGCGCAGCAGGATATTGACGAGGAAAGGGTATGGGAGGCATTGGAGGAAGCGCAGCTGAAAGAGTTTGTGGAATCGCTTCCGGAGGGACTGGATACGAAGGTGGGCGACCGGGGCGTGAGAATATCGGGTGGGCAGAGACAGAGAATCGGCATTGCCCGGGCATTGTACCATAATCCGGAAATATTGGTATTCGACGAGGCAACCTCGGCACTGGACAATGAGACGGAAGCCGCATTGATGGAGGCAATCAATAGTTTTCATGGAAAGAAAACCATGGTCATTATTGCACACAGGCTAAATACCATTGAGAACTGTGATGTTATTTACAGGGTGCTGGAAGGGAAAATTACAGAGGTGCCGAAGGAGGAACTTTTCGGACGCAGATAAGAAAAAGGAAGGAATATGGGGGCAGGGAATATATATATTAATGAAAAAGGAGAGCGAATATGGGCAGGCAATTGGTATGGCAGGATCGGTATAACATTGGTGTAAAGTTTATCGATGAGGAGCATAAGAAACTGTTCAGCATACTGAACAGGCTGTTTGACTATCGGAAACAGGATGAAAAAAGTCAGTGGGTATGTCAGGAAGGGATCAAATATTTTAAAGATCATGCCATGAAGCATTTTACGGAGGAAGAGGCTTATATGGCATCCATCAATTATGTCGGGTTCGATACGCATAGGCGTCTTCATGATAATTTCCGCAAGAAAACATTGCCGGAACTTGAAAAAGAATTGAACCAGTCCAATTACTCCGAGGATGCCATCAATCATTTTTTGGGAGTCTGTGCCGGATGGCTGATTGGGCATACGCTGACAGAGGACCGGGCCATCACAGGAATGACGCTGAGCAAGTGGAGGGAATTGGTTCCGGAGGATGAGCAGGCGGCCATGAAACAGACGATTCTCCAGCTTTTGCATGATATGTTCCTGCTGGATGCGAAAGCGGTCAGCGAGTGCTATAGCGGGGAAAAATTCGGGGAAGGGATTTATTACCGTTTGGTCTACGGCAATTCGCAGGGGGATGTATGGGAGATCTTTCTCGTATTTGAGGAGAGGCTGATTGTCAGCACTGTGGGCAGCATGATGGATACCGAATCCAACATGATAAACGTTATGCTGATGAATGCCGCAAGGTATATGGCACAGCAGTTTGTGAATCAGGTCAAAGGGCGTTTTTCCGCATCCTCCCAATATGAAATGAAGGAAGAAAACCTACTGACTTATGAACAGTTTCAGAGTATGTTCGATGAGCGGCATTTCCAGTTCAGCGTACTGTTCAGCACAGGCGCAGGATATTTCGCTTATTGCGTGACGGCTCCCCATCTGCTTCTGGACGGGGATGAGACTTCCATTAAAGCTGAAAATGCAATGGAGGAAATCAAGAAGTATCTCAGCATGAACGAACCTAAGTCTAAGAAAAAGGTTCTTGTGGTGGACGACTCCGAAATTGTACGTCAGGCTATGAAGAAAATGCTGGATAAGGATTATACGGTCACATTGGCCAATTCCGGATTGGCTGCCATTCGGTGCATTACACTGAACCGCCCGGATTTAGTGCTGCTTGACTATGAAATGCCGGTGTGCGATGGCCGTCAGGTATTGGAAATGATTCGTTCCGAAAAGGAATTTGCGGATATTCCTGTTGTTTTTCTTACCGGCAGGATGGATAAGGAAAGTATCCAGAAGGTAGTTGGGCTAAAGCCCATGGGGTATTTGCTGAAGACTTCCGGGCCGGAGGAGATAAAGAAAAGTGTGGATGGTTTTCTGAAAGCGTGACATAATTTGGATGCACTTACATATGGAACCGGAGGGGCGGAAGGATGCGGATTGCAATATGTGACGATGAAGAGGTGCACCGGGAATTAATCGGGAAGTATTTGGAGGAGTGGGCAGGAAACAGCGGGGATAGGCTGAAGCTGATGTTTTTCCGGAGCGGAGAGGAATTTCTGTTCGCATGGGAGGACGACCGGAATTATGACTTGCTTATTTTGGACATTGAGATGGGCGGACGGAACGGAATGGAACTGGCAGCGGAAATACGCAGGCAGGATGAGGATATTCCGGTTCTGTTCGTCACCGGTTATGACGATTACATGGCACAAGGATATGAAGTGGCGGCTCTGCACTATTTGCTGAAGCCTATCCGTAAGGAAAAATTCTTTGCGGTGATGGATAAAGTGAAAAAGAAAGGAACACAGGAGGAAAAATTATTTTTTCGCACGGATAACGGAGTGGTTTCCCTGCATAGGTCAAAAATATGGTATTTGGAGGCAAGGGCACATCAGTGCATTCTCTATACTGCGGAGGAAGAATATGTGCTGCGCACACCGATAGGGGAAATGGCGGAGTATCTGAGGGAATGCCGGGAAATTATGCGGTGCCATAGGTCTTATCTTGTGAATATGTGCCATATTTCCGCTATAGTGAAGTCGGAACTGGTATTGGATGACAGACGCAGGCTGCCGGTAAGCCGAGGTGAGGAGAAGAAAGTCCATGATGCATTTGTGCAGTTTTATAAAAGGTGACGGAAAATGGGTTGGCAGATAGCGATTGGCATGGCGGCGGTAGTGCTGATAAATTTACTGCTTTGGGCATATGGGGCGCCGTGGTATGTAAACCGCAGAATTTCCCGCTTCCAGAATGAACTGGTGAACAGGCATTATGATGAGGTGGAAACGATGTACCGCCAGATGAGAGGATGGCGTCATGATTACCATAATCATATGCAGACATTAAAGGCATATATGACCTTAGGGCAGTATCGGGAGACAATAGAGTATTTAGACCGGCTGGAGGAGGACTTGGCTGCGGTAGACACAGTGCTGAAGACGGGAAATGTGATGGTGGATGCCATTCTGAACAGCAAGCTGTCTCTGATAAGGGAGAAATGCATTCAGGTAGATGCTACGGCAATTGTGCCGGAAGATATTTCGGTTCTGGGGATTGATTTATCGGTGATTATCGGGAACCTGCTGGACAATGCCATGGAAGCATGCATGCAGCTGCCGGCCAAGGAGCGGTTTATCCGTATTTATATTGATATCCTTAAGGAACAACTGTATATTTCCGTAACAAATTCCATGGCAGGCAGGGCGAAGCGGAGCGGTGAACGCTTTGTGTCCGGCAAAGAGGGCTGCCATGGCTTCGGGCTGCTGCGCATTGACGGCATTGTGGGCAAATACGGGGGATATGTGAACCGGCAGACAGAAAACGGGGTGTTCGCCACGGAAGTGATGCTGCCGTTGGAGCATATCTGAAATATAGGCTTAATATTATGACATCATGACATCGGGACTGAGCCGTAATCAGCAATTCGTGCAGGATGGAATACCATCCGTGCACGGATTTTTTATTTGTCGGAAAATATGGTAAACTTTTAGCCAGAGGATGACATGCCGTGTCAGGCAGGCATACGGCAGGGGAAGGAGGATGGGACATATGCTTTATATGTCAAGGGTCTATAGTGATAAAGCAAGGCGGAAATACGGGCTGGTGAGCAATTACATTTATAATATGAAAGCGGCAAAGGAATGGGACAAGAAGCTTTTCTGGGGAGAAATCCTGCTTGTGGCACCTACGGTGGGAGCCTCTCTGCTGGGGACATGGCTGCCGTCCCTGCTGGTGAAGGAACTGTCCGCAGGGATAGAGATGCGGCAGCTTATCCGGGAGATAGCCTTGCTGGCCATAGTCATGTGGGCATGCAATGCCGCGGCTCATATGATGACGGAATACTGCGAGATGGAAGGGGATTTTATCAATGCCTATTACGCCCGGAAATATGTGAAGAAAATCATGGATGTGGATTATGACTATCTGGAGGATGAGGGCTATCAGAAGATATACGGAAATGCATGGCGGGTGGCGCGCTACGGACAGGGGGTGGCCAGTGCGGTATCGGCATTGTCCGGTTTTCTTTCCTGTGCGGTAGGAGTGGCGCTTTACGGGATTCTGCTTGCAAGGAAAAGTGTTTTGCTGCTGCTGACGGTAATTATTTCCCTCAGCGTGAGCCTTGGGCTGCTTGCCTTCGTCAGGAAAAAACATGGGGAATATTATGAACGGCTGCAGCTTTCCGCCAGAAAAGAAGGCTATATAACGGCACAGGCCACGGACAGTGCGGCTGGGAAAGATATCCGTATATATCATTTGGCAGATTGGCTTTTGGAAAAGTATGACGCGTCACTGGAAGAAATGGGGAGGATATTCGGCGTAATCCACGACTGGTATCTGTTTCGGAATATCTCCCATGCTTTTCTGCAGCTTCTTATGGACGGGGCGGCTTTCGGCCTGTTGGTTTATATGTTGGCGGGAGGAAAAATCACGGCCGCGGAATTTGTATTCTATATTGGTCTGGTAAGCGGGTTTTCCGTATACTTTGAAGGGGCATTGCGTCAGGTGATGGGGTTTGGCAATACAAGCGCATCCATCAGCTATATGCGGGAGTTTTTGGATACGGAGGACAGATGGAACCGGGGAGAAGGCGTTGGCTCTGAGGTTATGGAAAAACTGAAAAAAGACGGCATAAAGCTGGAACTGAAAAATCTGTCTTTTGCTTATCCGGGCAGCAGCAAACTCACATTGGAAGATATAAACGTGGTGATTCAGCCGGGGGAAAAAGTGGCCTTGATAGGGCTGAACGGGGCAGGGAAGACTACGTTGGTAAAACTGATCTGCGGATTCTACCATCCCACGGAAGGGGAAATAAGGATAAACGACATTCCCATAGAACGGTTTAACAGGGAAGAGTGGTATAGCTTAATGGCGGTATTGTTTCAGGATGCCGCGCTGCCGGCCGTGACACTGGATGAGAATCTGACGTCACAGGAGTCGGAGGAAATTGACAGGGAGCGGCTGGAAAATGCATTGAAGCTGTCCGGATTTTACGATGTGTATGAGAAACTGCCGGAGAAGGGAAGGACTCTGCTGGTCAGGGAAGTCAATGAAGGTTCGGTGGATTTTTCCGGCGGGGAGAAGCAGAAAATGCTTTTTGCCAGAACCTTATATCTGGACACTCCGGTGGTAATTCTGGACGAGCCCACCGCGGCTTTGGATCCTATTGCGGAGAATGAACTTTATCTGAATTATGGAAAGGCCATGAAAAACAGAACGGGAATATATATTTCCCATCGGTTATCCAGCACAAGGTTCTGTGACAGGATACTGCTGCTGGAACACGGAAAAATTGTGGAAGAGGGAACCCATGACAGCCTGCTGGCCGGGAAGACCCGCTATGCCGAACTGTTTGAGGTACAGAGCAGATATTACAAGGATGAGGATGAACGGAAAAGAAAGAGCGAACTGATGGGGGATGCTTACCAAGTGAAGGAAGGAGAAGGGAGGGGGATTTTTGATGAGTAAGAAAGAATGGAAAAATATGTTTGCTTTTCTCGGCTCCCTGCGTGGAAAGCATACGGATGTGCTGGTAAGCCTTGTGATTCTGTCAATGCTTCAGGCGGTACGCCCTTTTCTTTCGGTCATATTGACAGGCCGGTTAGTGGACGGAGTCTATGAAGGGGCAGGGATAAAGGAATTGGCCGGTTATGCGGCTGCCGGTGTAGGGGGGATTTTCCTTATGTCTGCGGCAGAGGGAATTGCCATTATGTTTTTTAACCGGAAATTGGAATATATGCAGGAAATAGAGGGCGCTCCGCTGAATAAGAAAAGCATGGCAATGGATTATGAATATCTGGAAGACGTGGAAGTCCACGGAAAGCGGCAGCAGATCGAGCAATTCGGGGGCTGGAGCCTGATGTCCAGGATGCTGCATATACTGAACAAACTGCTGGTGGCAACGGTAACTGTCATTATGGCAGTCTTTGTAGTGTTCCCTATGTTTATCCGGTGCAGCCGGCCGGTTTCCCAAGGGCTTGCCGGTTCCTGGCTGATGGCGGCAGTCTTTATGGCCGTGATATTGGCGTTGGTCTGGGCGGAATTCCGTACGGGAGGATATTTTAACGATAAAGTTGCGGAGACAAGAAAGCTGATTTCCAAGCATGAAACCAGAAGCAAATATTATATGGACATTCTGTCAGGCTATGAAAAACAGAAGGATGTAAGGCTTTGTAAACAGCAGCGGCTGTATGAAAGGGAATTCCGCGACATTGCGGATCATATGAAGAATGCCGTCGACAAAATGGCGCATTTCAGCGTGCTGGATATGTTTACGCAGCAGTCCCTATCGTCCCTTACCGGCTTTCTGGTGTATATCTTTGCGGGCACCATGGCTATCGCGGGGATTATCAGCATAGGGAATGTAGTGACTTATGCCGCCAGTATTCTGAAATTTACGGATGCGGTGGGAAGTATGGCTTTTTTTATGAACCATCTGAAGAGGAATGCGGTTTTTGCCGGGGATTATGTGGCGTATATGAATCTTCCGCAGCGTAAGCATGAGGGTATGATTCCGGTAGAAAAGCGGAGAGACGGACGGTTCAGCGTGGAGTTTGACCATGTTTCCTTCCGCTATCCGGGAAGCGAGTCTTATGTGCTGCAGGATTTGAACCTGAAGTTCGAGATTGGGAGGAAGATGGCAATTGTGGGAAAAAACGGTTCCGGCAAGACCACATTCATTAAGCTGCTCTGCCGCCTGTACGATGTTACGGAAGGATGCATTAAATTGAACGGCATTGACATACGGAAGTACGATTATTCGGAGTACTGCCGGTTGTTTGCCGTAGTATTTCAGGACTTTCGTGTGTTTTCCTTTCCTCTTGGGGAAAACGTAGCGTCCGCGTCCGAAGCGGATGCCGGGAGAGCGGAAGATGCGCTGGAAAGAGCGGGGATGGGAGAACGCTGCCGTACGCTGCCGGAAGGGCTGAACACCTGTGTGGGGAAGGAATTTGAAGAAAGCGGCGTGACGTTTTCAGGCGGGGAGAAGCAGAAGATAGCCATTGCAAGGGCTATTTATAAAGATGCCCCTTTTGTGATTATGGATGAGCCTACTGCTGCGTTGGATCCTGAGTCGGAATGTGAAGTATATGCAGGTTTTGATAAAATGGTAGGAAATAAAACTTCCATTTATATTTCCCATCGATTGGCTTCCTGCCGGTTCTGCGAGGATATTTTGGTATTTGACGGAGGAAAGGTAGTGCAGCGGGGCAGTCATGGGGAATTGGAGCATCAGGACGGGCTGTATAGGGAACTGTGGCAGGCACAGGCGCAATATTATGCATAGTATAACGGCGGCGGCCGCATAGGCCTCATATCTTATGCCATGAAATGAAACCGTGCCATAGTTTTGCGGCGGCCGCAAAGCTATGGCACATGCTTTAAGGAAAACAATTTCTTTTCACACGCCGGAGCGGTTTACTTCTGCACCAAGGTCATATCTACCCGTAAGATATGGTTAATGAGCCAATCTACGAGAAAATCCAGAAGATCCTGTACGGTTTCATCCTGTTCATCAAAATCTTCAGACATGGAACTTAGGTCAATTTCTGAAAGCCGGTCCTCAAATTGACGATGCTGTGCGGCATGCTGCGGTATGTAAGGGTAATGAATGCTTTTCTGATATTCTTCCTCATGGGCAAAATGCGTTCTTGTATAATCGATCAATTCGGAAACAAGTTCCACAATTTTGTCCGATTTATCCACCAGAAGACTGTCATATAACAATTCATGCGTTTCCTGAGCCAGTTCAAACAGTCTGGTATGCTCCCGGTCGATAAGGTCAATTCCCGTATAATATTCCGGTTTCATTTCGTACATACAAATCCTCCATTCCTGCCCGCCATGAACTACGGGCATAAACAAATATTTTGTAATAAAAAATTCACTATTGGGAAACATCATAAATCCAAGATTATTTCCAATAGTATCACCGAATCTATCTTACCTCCTTTTGCGGACAGAATCAAGACTGTGGCAAGAAAAATATTCTAAATTATTATGCCGGCCACAAAAACCATTGCATGCCATTTTTCATCATGCTATAATCAAAACCACGGTAAGAAGGTATGTTTTGGAAACGGCATAGGGAGCGATGATATGGAAGAACAATTTGATGAAGAAGGAATGCGCAGGGTACAGTGGGCGAAGAGAAAAGAGCAGATGCAGCGTGAAAAATATAAACAGATGGTCATGCGTAAAATTATGAGAGTGGCCGTTCCCATAGCCGTTGTTCTTTTGGCGGGATTGGCAGCGGTGGGAATAAACAGCCATAGGAAAAAGGCAGGGGAAAGGAAAGAAGCCGGAGAGGGACAGGGAACCGAAATGACCGGGACGGCGGAACATACGGATTCGGCAGGAACGCCGGGGGACATTCCGGGCAGCCTGCAGGCAGACGGGGAGGATAAAGAGGTGGGCGTTCCGGACGGAACGGACGGATTTTCTGCCGGCGACGGGCCAAAGGACGGAAATGCGGTTGCCGGCAGCGGGGATTCTTATGGAGACGTGACCGTAGGCGAAGGAGAGAAGACGGGAAAGTCGGGAATCCTCATTACCGCAGGGACATATAAGGCTACGGACCGGACAACGTCGCCGGGAGAGGACGTGGCCAGCAAATACGCGATTTTGGTGGAAATTGACAGCGGCAATATCCTGTTGCGGCGGGAGGCCAAAAGCCGGATGTACCCGGCTTCCATGACGAAAGTGCTGACGCTGCTTGTGGCAGTGGAAAATATTGATAATTTGGACGATACATTTACAATCACCGGTGAGATTACCGATTATTGCTATGTGAACGACTGCAGTACTGCGGGTTTTGAAAAAGGGGAAACGGTGACGGTAAGAGATTTGCTTTACGGCACTATATTGCCGTCCGGCGCGGATGCGGCAGTGGGGCTGGCGACATATGTGGCCGGTTCTCAGGAGGCTTTCATGAAAATGATGAACGACAAGCTGGAGGAACTGGGACTGTCGGAGTCGGCGCATTTTACCAATTGCGTAGGTATTTACGATGACAATCATTACTGTTCGGTATATGACATGGCTATCATAATGGATAACGCCGTCAATAATGAACTTTGCCGGAAAGTGCTGTCCGCCCATACATATACTACATCGGCAACCGAGCAGCATCCGGAAGGGATTACTATCTCAAATTGGTTTTTGCGACGTATTGAGGATAAGGATGCGGGCGGCGAGGTAGTGGCCGGCAAGACCGGTTATGTGCTGCAGTCCGGCAACTGTGCGGTCAGCTATGGGGTGGACAAAGAAGGGAAGCGGTATATCTGCGCTACCGCAGATGCCTATTCCGGATGGAAGTGCATTTATGATCATGTAAATATGTATAAAAAATATATGGGGTAATTATGTACAGAATTCTTATTGTGGAAGACGATAATATTATTGCGGGAGAAATCGGCAGGCATATGCAGAAATGGGGGTATGAGGCGGAGACGGTTACCGATTTTTCCGATGTATTGGCTGCTTTCGGGAAATCCGTCCCCCATTTGGTCCTGATGGATATCGGCCTTCCCTTTTATAACGGATATTACTGGTGCGGGGAAATCAGGAAGGTGTCTCAGGTTCCCATTATATTTATTTCCTCCGCATCCGATAATATGAATATCGTCATGGCAGTGAATATGGGCGGTGATGATTTTATATCGAAGCCCTTTGACTTGGATGTGCTGGCGGCCAAAATACAGGCGGTGCTTAGACGTACTTATGCTTTCCATAACCAAACGGCATTGCTGGAATATAAAGGCATTATTCTGAATGTGGCGGATATGTCGCTGGAGTTCCGGGGAGGGAAGACGGATCTTTCCAAAAATGAATTCCGCATTCTGCAGGCCTTGTTTGAGCATGCGGGCGAAGCGATATCCAGAGAGAGCATTATGAAAAAATTGTGGGATGACGAATGTTTTGTGGACGACAACACCCTGACGGTAAATATAAATCGGCTGCGGAAAAAACTGGAGGCGGAAGGCATCGGGAATCTTATCGTGACGAAAAAGGGCGTGGGATATCAGCTGGGATAAGGCAGGGAATGGCTCCTTCCGCCCGGAATGCTTCCGCGGCCGGCATAGCGGGACGGAGATCTGCCGGCGGCCGGTCTTGGCAAGGGAGAACGGAAGCCCGGGAAAGCGTCTGCTTTGGCCGGAGAGAACGGAAGCCGGTTGTATGGTATGGAAAGTTGGTGACGGCAGAGTGGAGAAGAAAAGGATGAAAGGGCAGCCGCAGAGGAAGCGGATCAGTCTGCAGAGGCTGCTGCTTAGTTATTTAAAAGAAAGAAGCCTTTGGCTTGTGCTGTCGGCGGTGATTGTATTTATGTTTTTGGCTGTGGCAGGCTTGTATGGATATGACATTGTTGTCAGAAATATGATGTATGCAGTGTATGTTTCCGCTTTTTTTATGGCCATAGCCTGTTTGGCTGATTTTTTGTTTTATTGCGTAAAATGCCGACAGCTGGAAGAGGCCATGGAAGCCGACGGGGAGAATGATTACCGCCTGCCGGTTCCGAAAGGGACGGCGGGGCATCTGTATCATGCTATGATACATGCTGCCTGGGAAGAGAACCGGCGGCTGATTTCCGAACTGGATGAAAAAGCGGCGGATATGGCGGATTACTACACAATGTGGATTCATCAGATCAAGACACCCATTGCCGCCTTGCGCCTGCTGCTGCAGAGAATGGAAGAGGGAGCGGAAGGGAAGGAAGGGCAGAAACAGGCGGCAGAAGAACTGTTCAAGGTGGAACAGTACGCCGAAATGGCTTTGCATTATGCCAGATTGGACAGTATGTCGGGAGATATACTGCTGAAGAAGCATGATATTTCCGTAATTGTAAAGCGGGCAGTGAAGAAGTACAGCGTGCTTTTTATCGGGAGCGGTCTGTCGTTTGCCATGGAAGATTTTGAATGCAGGGCAGTGACGGACGAAAAATGGCTGGGATTCGTGATCGAGCAGCTTTTGGCAAATGCGCTGAAATATACCAATACCGGAGGGATCTGTATTTACGGAGCGGACGGCAGCGGAAAGAAATGCACCGGGGCAGTGGATTATGTGGTGATTGAAGATACAGGGATCGGGATACGGGCAGAGGATCTGCCGCGTATTTTTGAAAGGGGATTTACCGGATATAACGGACGGATGGAAAGAAAATCCACGGGAATCGGCTTATATCTGTGCAGAAAAATTATGAAGAGGCTTGGACATGAAATGAAGACGGAGTCGGAGGAAGGAAAGGGAACGAGAGTAATTTTAGGGTTTGGGCAGGAAGAATGACTGAAAGGCGTATGCAGACTGGAAAGGGGGAATGAATCTTAGGATAGGGAGGATATACGGTATGCCGGCATCGGAAAGGAAGACAATCACAAAGGATAACTTATGGGAGGTAATATCTTCGCTGCAGGGAGAGGAATTTTACACGGCAAAGAAGCTTCCGTTTACTTACAGCATCAAAGGAGGGGAATTTTTTACCGAAAGAAAGAAGAAGTCGATTACAAGGGCGACTTTTGAACAGGCATACGAGAAAATCCAGGAAGACAAGGAACATAAGATTGTAGGCCCCAAGACGCTGAACTGCTTTGGAGCTCCTTATGTATGGGCTGTATTCAAGACGCTGGGGATTGTATCATAGAAAAGGCGGCAGGCAGCGGCTGGGGAAACGGAAGGGGAGGAAACGGCATGAGGAAGCTGCATGGGAAAAAGTTCATAGTGCGGACGCTGTTTTCTGCCGTGCTGCTTTGTGCCCTATGGGATCTGCAGGCCGCCGGGGCTGCCGATATACAGGCCAGGCCGGACGCAGCCGGAACGGGGCAGGGCAGGGAACCGGAAGACGACGGCGTAAGACAGTTGTATGACGATTATTATAGGAATTTTGAATCCGTGGAGTATAGGGCGGATATCGAGGCCTGCGGATTCCGGATTATCGAGGAACAGATTTTTCCCGTGCGCATGCGGCAATACGGGGATGTCAGCGTCATACCTGCTTTTGACAGGGAATATAACCGGCTGGCATTGTTTTTTTCCTTACAGGACGGAACTGTTGTATATAAGACCGAACAGCTGGAGACGAATAACCGCAGCCGGGGAGAAATGAGGCAGTCTACAAGGGAGATTTCCGCCATCTCCCTACAGGATGTGGACGGGGATGCCAGAATGGATATTGTGCTGCTTACGGTCTGCGGCGACGGGGAGGAAGCCTGCCGGGTGGGGGATGTGCTTTTCCAAAATGTGTGGGGAACGGGATTCTATAGGGATTACCGTATTTCGGACAAAATAAACCGGTTCGGCATGAATAAGAGCATTGACCTGATTACGGCTTTTGCCAGAGACGGGGAATCTACGGAATTTCTGTATACGGCAGCTACTTTGGACGAATTGTTGGAAAACGGGTTTCAGATTATAGAGGAGCAGCATTATCCGAGGAATTTTGAAAAGCTGGGCAGGCTGCAGGTGGTTCCCGGGACTTACCATATTGCCAACAATGATGTGTTTATGGTATATCTGGTGAATGAGGACGGGTATATTGCCGCCGGCCTTCAGCCTATGGGGAATTACGACAGCTTATATGCGCTGAAGGGGATAAGCTGCCGGGATATCGATGGGGACGGACTGAAAGATATTGTGGTACTGGCACGTTACAGCTATGAGGGCATCGGGGCAAGCGACGGTTCGGGAAACGGTCAGAGCGGCGGGCATCAGCTTATCGTGCGGAGCGATTATTCCGTATATTACCAGAGAACCGGCGGTTTTTCGGAGGATGAGCAGATGCGGGATTGGTATCCGTGCAGTGCTGAGGAGACAATGGAAGGGCTGGTCGAGAAGGCCCGTGAATTTTGGGGGTGGAAATCAGAACAATGATCAGGATACTTATAGTGGACGATGAAAAACCAATTTGTGATTTAATCGATCTGAATCTGTCGGCGGCGGGTTATCGATGTACCTGTGTACAGGACGGCATGGATGCCATCAGTCTGATAGAGAAGGATGCGTTTGACTTAATCCTGCTGGATGTCATGCTGCCGGGCGCGGACGGATATGACGTGATGGAATATATACGCCCGTTGGAAATTCCCGTGATTTTCATAACGGCGAAGCATGAAGTGAAAGACAGGGTCAAAGGGCTGAAACTGGGTGCGGACGATTATCTGGTAAAACCGTTTGACGTGGTGGAATTGGTAGCCAGAGTGGAAGCGGTGCTGCGCCGTTACAACAAGGCGGAGCAGATAGTCACGGTAGGCGATGTGGTGGTGGATGCGGAAGCGCGCAGGGTGACAAAGGGAGGACAGCCGGTAGTGCTGACGAACAAAGAGTTCGGGCTGCTGATGCTGTTTGTGAAAAACAAGAATGTGGCACTGTTCCGGGAGACTCTGTATGAAAAAGTATGGGAAGGGGAATATTTCGGGGACAGCCGTACTCTTGACCTGCATGTGCAGAGACTGCGGAGAAAGCTGGGATGGGAACATAATTTGGTGGCGGTGTATAAGGTGGGCTACCGGCTGGAGATATAAGGAGCTGGCATGAAATTTTCGTTTAAGCTTTTGCTGTGGACGATGGTGCTGCTGGCGGCGGCATTGGGCCTCAGCGGGTTCTATTTTGTGAACTATGTATTTGAGACTTCCCTGGAAAGGGAAGTGGGGCAGGCATTGGATGAAAACAGCATACTGCGATTTGCGTTTGAGACAGCCGCATTGAATGTGCCTGCCCAGTACGGCATACTGCCGGACAGCAGGGTGGAGGAAATTGCTTCCAATTTGGAGACGGGCGGGCAGAGTGCCAGCCGCTATATCCGTATCTCAGGGGAAGAATGGGATGTGCTGTATGCCAGCGACGGTTTTGGGGCAGATCAGGAACTGCTGCATAAAATGGATGAAACTATGAGAAGCTATCGGATTATCCGACAGAACGGGCATTACTATGTACAGACGGGAGTGATGCTGCTTACGCTGAACCGAATTCTCTATATGGAGACAATGCGGGATGTGACGGAAGTATTTGATGAGCGTGCCGTGGGATTTTCCCTATACCGCAGGATGACGCTGCTTATACTTCTGGCGGGAACCGTCATAATGTTTCTGATTTCTTCGTGGCTGACAAAGCCGATCCGGATGCTGACAAAGGCGACAAAACAGATGGCGGACGGGGATTATGCTTACCGTGCCGAGCAGGTCAGCCGGGACGAACTGGGACAGCTGACCTGTGATTTTAATGTTATGGCAAATGCCTTGGAAGAGAACATAAACGAAATGGAGGCAGAGATTCAGGCCAGAGAGGATTTCGTGGCAGCTTTTGCCCATGAACTGAAGACTCCCCTGACGGCAATCATCGGCTATGCGGATATGCTCCGTTCCCATAAGCTGGATGAGGAAAAAAGCTTTATGTCCGCAAATTACATATATACGGAAGGAAAGAGGTTGGAAACCATGTCTTTCCGTCTGCTGGATATTATTGTGACAAAGCGGGACGAGGTGCGGCTCCAACGGATTGCCGCCGATGCCGTGTTTTCTTATCTGAAGGAAATGTTCGGGAACGGCACAGGGATGGAGTTTGCTTACCGATATGAGGAAGGGCCGATATGGGCGGAGGGAGACTTAATTAAGACAGTGTTGGTGAACCTGATAGACAACGCCTGCAAGGCATCGGAACCGGGAGGCCTGATAGAGATTACCGGCAGCAGGACGGAGGGCGGATACCGTTTCCGGGTAAAGGATTATGGCGTGGGCATCCCGGAAGAGGAGCAGCATAAGATTACACAGGCTTTCTATATGGTGGACAAATCCCGTGCCAGAAGCAAAAACGGCGCAGGGCTGGGACTGGCTCTCTGTGCGGAAATGCTGAAATTACACGGCAGCGTGCTGGAGGTGGAAAGCAGTCCCGGAATGGGAACGGCCATAGGTTTTCTGCTGCCGGACAGGGAAACGGGAAAGAACGGGGAGGGCAGCGGGGAGGAAGAGAATGGGAAATAAAAGGATGGGGAAAAGGTTTCCGCGCAGTGACACAGGCAGCTTCCATATGGTGTTCGTTATTTTAGCCGGTTTGGTAATGGCACTGTCTGTCTGGGGACCGGAAACGCTTGCGGAATATAAAGACAGGGAAATATTGGATACCGTTCATGCGGAGGCTATTCAGGCGGCCGGAGAAGGATATCGCTATATACTAAGCGCCAATGAGAAGCTGTATATTCTGTCCCAGTGCCTGAACAGCCAGACACTGTTGGAGAACGGACAGAGTTCCCAAAGCCTGAATTATCAGGAGTTAGGAGGCACATATGCCTTTGTGGTCAACCATAGAGGGCCGTCAGGGCAGGAGATAACCGATGAGCAGATTTATGAGACTGCGGGCAGGGGATTGGAAAATCTGAAGGAGCTGGGAATCCTGCCTCAGTCGGTGAAAGAAGTGGCGCAAGATTCCTATGATGCAGTGCTGTATTCCGCCATAGATGTGCTGGAGCCGAGGAATAACGTGGCAGTCTGGAAAGTGAGCCTGTCGGACAGCCAGAAAAACGCGGATAAGGCCAACCGGCTGATCGATGCCTATATCGACGCCGATGAAGGGAAAATTTACGAATTCTATGTAAGGACCCCGCTGAAATGGGAGGACATGGAGCCGGACGAAATTGCGCGTAAGTGGAGCGGATACATGGGACTGAGCGAGCCAGCCCCATATGATCTGGACAACCCTCTGCTGGAAACAACGCCTTATTTCAAAAAATATACTTTTGCCGGAATTGGGGAAGAACGGACCGTCATGACAATAGGCTTTTATGAAGGCATCAATGAACTTTTCCTGAAAATATCCAAATAAGCAGAGTCGGTGGGATTCCGTTAATTTTCCGTCCGTATCTCCCCGCAGCCTATTTTCGTGCCGGAGTTTCCGGAGGGCTGCGTGGTGAAATCATCCCTGCCGGAATGGATAACCACGGATTTTCCTATAATGTCATTTATGGAAAACCGTTTATCATAGAAGGAGCACCAGGCATATCCCTGATTTCCCAGTAGAGGGATCATATCGCCGGCGTGTTCCGGGTGGGGTACTCCCGCCGGGTTATAATGTTCTCCTGTATGCTCGAAGGATCCGGAGCAGTCTCCATGCTGATGGATATGCATGGCATAGAAATCGGAAGAATTCTGTTCGTCAATATTGGGCAGGCCGAAGATTTCCGCTTCCGCCAGGACACCGCCGTATGGGGTGTCATAAAATTTAACCAGGCCGCTCAGCTGCGGATTGGCACTGTTTCCGGTCACCCATGCTACGGCACGGGGGCTGTTTTTTTCTAATATCTGAACGAAAGTAAGACGAGGCGTAAACTGGAACATAGAAAATTCCTTTTTTAGCAGTATATGCAGGGCAGGAAGTTTTGGTCATTGTGGGGGGACAGTAATTTCCGTAACAGTTCAGCCTGAATGTAATGTTGGGAGGCGGACGCCCGTGCGCG
>CAJUIM010000073.1 GCA_910586275.1 uncultured Lachnospiraceae bacterium
GAAGGTCCGAGTGAAAAACATCGTTCCTGATGCGGGCTGCGGCTTAAGTTAATGATATTGGGGGATAACCGAATAGTTATATAGGAGGAACACTCGCGCAGCGGGTGTTCGTTTCTTGTGAGCCGCCCGGGAGCGGCAGAGCATGACAGGAGGGCATGGCAGGAAATGCCTGTAAAGCCTAAAAGGGAGGAGTGGGAGAAATGTACATATTATTTTTCCTGGTATGGATTATTTTCAACGGAGCCGTGACAACGGAGATTATTATATTCGGACTGGCGATTTCTGCAGTTATGTATGCTTTTATCTGTAAATTTATGAATTATAGCATCCGGAAGGATATTTCTTATATGAAACGTTTTCCCTGCATGATGTTATATATCTGTGTGCTTGTATGGGAAATTACGAAGGCAAATTTTGCGGTTATGAAACTGATGACGGCATCCCGATATGATCTGGAACCGGTTTTGGTGAGGTTTAAGACAAACCTGAAGACGAGGCAGTCCAGAGTGATATTGGCAAATTCCATTACTCTGACACCCGGGACCATTACGGTTTCTCTGGAAGCGGATGAGTATGTGGTGCATTGTCTTGATAAAGAACTGGCAGAGGGAATGAACCATTCCATATTTGTGGAATTATTAGAAAAGTTGGAAAGGATGTAGGTAATATGGTTGTGACGGGCGAACTGACGGCATTAGGGGCGGCATATAGGACTGTTTTCGTAGGGGCATTGATATTTCTTGCGCTGATGGTGCTCCTTTGCTTAATCCGGGCAGTAAAAGGCCCAAGCGTGGCTGACCGGATTGTGGCGGTCAATATGATGGGAACCATGGTCATGGTCATGATTGCCATATTGGCGCTTTTGCTGAAAGAAGGGTATTTGGTGGATATTTGTCTCATATATGCCATGATAAGCTTTCTGGCGGTAATCGTGCTGACAAAAGTATATATGGGCGTATACCGAGAGAATGAGAATACGAAAGGGGAACGGGAAAATGGGTGTCATTGAATGGGTGCGTTTTATTCTGGGCACGGCGGTGCTTCTGGTTGGGCTGTCCATATTTGTAGTGGAAATTTTCGGGATTTTCCATATGAAGTATGTACTGAACCGGATGCATGCGGCGGCCATGGGGGATACATTGGGAATCAGTATTTCTTTGCTTGGGCTGATGATTTTTTCGGGACTTAACTTTACAACTTTAAAAATGATACTTATCGTTGCATTTTTGTGGCTGGCTTCCCCTGTCTCATCCCATTTGATTGCCCGGTTGGAAGTATCCACCAATAAGAATTTGGATAAGTTCTGTGAGACGGATATGGTATTGACGGGAACCGGGCAGCTCACAAAAGCAGAGCCGGGGAATGAAGAAACCGGGGATGAATCTTCGGGCATGCATTAACATACTCCTGATTGTGTCCGGGAAGTTATTTCTGCAGAATGAGGAATCGGGAGAGGAGGATTGGTATGCAGGTATTTCAATATATTTTACTTGGATTTTTAGTCTTGTGTGCGATTTCTGTCAGTTTTTCCAGAAAACTGCTGAATTCTATTATGATTTTTATGTCCTACAGCCTTGTTATGTCAATTATATGGATTTGTTTGGAATCGCCGGATTTGGCTATTACGGAAGCGGCAGTGGGGGCAGGCGTTACCAGTGTGTTGTTTTTTGTTACTTTAAAGAAAATTAATGCAATCGATGCGGCCGACCAGCCGGAAGCAAATGATGAGGATATGGCCGGAACGGAAGGGGAGGGCGGAAAAGGGAATGAGTAAGTTAAAATCAGAGAAAGAATATGAAAAAACCATGGCGTTCCGTTTTTTCCGGTGGCTTTCCGGAAGCAAGGATCCTTATATTGGTGAGGTTGAGATGAAGCCGCAGAAGGAATATAGGGAAGAAGAAGCCACTATTCAGGAGCGTATGCGTGAGCAGCAGATGATACGCGACAAGGTGTACGATACGGAAAATAATAAGTGGCTGTTGTTTTTCCGGCGTTTTTACCGGTTTATGGCTGTCATATTCTGTGTGATACTGGGAGCGATGCTGATTTCCACTGTGTCCTATCTGCCGCCTACAGGCAATGCAAAAAACCCGGACAATAACGAAGTGGCAAAGAGATATATAGAAAGCGGCATGCAGGAGACAGGAGCCGTGAATGTGGTTACAGGCATGATATTGACATACCGTGCGTTTGATACATTCGGTGAAACGAATGTGCTTTTTATTGCCACTTGCTGCGTTATGATTATGCTTATGGCAGAGGATGAAGAACTGAAAAGACGGGAACTTCTGAATGACCGGCGTTTTGAGCCGAAGAATGATGCCATTCTTCAGGGGGTAGCCACTTTATTGGTGCCGATTATTTTTATCTTCGGTATTTACATTATTCTGAACGGGCATCTTTCACCCGGCGGCGGTTTTTCCGGCGGGGCCACGATAGGAGCCGGGCTGATCCTGTATGTCAGCGCCTTTGGGTTTAAGAAAACCCAACGTTTTTTCAACGAAAAAATTTATAAAGTTGCTAAAGTGACAGCCCTGTGCATGTATGGGCTGATAGGGATTTATTATTATGTGACGGGTGCAAACGGATGGGAAAACCATATACCGCTGGGAACTGCGGGCCATATCGTCAGCGCGGGCATTATTTTCCCTATCAATATATGCGTAGGGATCGAGGTGGCTTGTACGATGTATGCTTTCTATGCATTGTTCCGAAGGGGCGGATTGTAAATTCTGGAAGAGGGAAAGGAGTTTTTTTCCATGGGAAATAATTTATTTACTAATTATGGGGAAGCCGTGGCGATGGTTCTGTTTGTCATAGGTTTCGGCAATTTGCTGCTGCAAAGCAACCTGATTAAGAAAATTATCGGACTGAATATCATGGATACGGCGGTGTACTTGTTTTTGGCCGAGAAGGGATATATCCGGGGACGGGTGGCTCCAATCGTGGTCAACGGCGTGCAGAGTGTAGAAGCTTATATCAATCCGGTGCCGAGCGGCTTGGTGCTTACCGGCATTGTAGTGTCCGTATCCGTTTCGGCACTTATGCTGTCGCTTACTATACGGCTTTATCAGAGATATCATACATTGGATCTGGACGAAATATCCCTGCGGCTGAAAAAGGAGGGGTTATAAAAGATGAGGGAACAAATGGAGTTTGTACAGAATTTTCCTTGTTTTTCCATTATGCTCTGTATGTTTGCGGGAATCATCAGTTCCGCGCTGAAAGGAAAAGCCGCTAAGATGGTCAATATGGCGGTACTGTGCATAAATATTCTGATGTCTGCGGCTGTGCTTTTGTTTGCGGCATATGCCGGTGAGTTTTATGTATATGTAATGGGAAAGTTTCCTGCGCCTTGGGGAAATGAACTGCGGGTAGGGGTGCTGGAGGCTGGGATGGCATTGTTTTTCTGTGTGATTATGCTTTTGTCCCTGATGGGCGGGAGGCATAAACTGGCACAGGAAGTGGAAGCGGGGAAGCATGGTCTGTATTACATACTGACGGATTTGATGCTGAGTTCCCTGCTGGCGCTGATTTATACCAATGACTTGTTTACGGCGTATGTATTTGTGGAAATTAATACGATTTCCGCCTGCGGCTTGATTATGATCCGGCAGAACGGGCGCACCATAGAAGCGGCGGTGCGGTATATGATAATGAGCCTGCTTGGTTCCGGCCTGTTTTTGATCGGGCTGTGCATGCTTTATGACATGACGGGGCATCTGCTGATGTCCAATATCAGGCAGGAGGTTGCGGATATCTATGCGGCAAGCAGTGCAGGAGGAAGCTTCCATGTGCCATTGCTGGTGACAATTGCCCTGATTTCGGTGGGCCTTGCCATTAAGAGCGCATTATTCCCGTTCCATGCCTGGCTGCCGGATGCTTACGGGTATTCTACGGTATCCTCGGCGGCTATTCTTTCCAGTCTTGTTTCCAAGGGATATATTTTTCTGCTGTTTAAGATTATTTACAGGGTCATTGGTTTTGACGCTTTCCGCAGCAGTAAGATTATAGACGTACTTTTTGTATTCGGACTGATGGGGATGGTATTCGGTTCCCTGAGCGCCATAAAGGAAAATGATGTCCGAAGAATGATTGCCTTCTCTTCCATAGCCCAGATCGGGTATATTTATATGGGCATCGGGTTAGGAACCCAAGTAGGAATGGTGGCTTCCGTCTTCCATGTGCTGTCCCATGCGGCCACTAAGTCATTGCTCTTTATCGCGGCAATCGGACTGACGGATGTGTCGGGGGGCAGCAGAAAGCTGATAGAACTGACAGGTTCGGGATATCGGAACAAAATAGCGGGGGCTACTTTTTTGGTGGGTGCCCTGTCCATGGTGGGAGTGCCTATGTTTTCCGGCTTTATCAGTAAGCTGCTGTTTGCACAGGCGGCCGTGCAGAATGACGTGAAAATGCTGCCCACATTGATTGTGCTTGGAATCAGTACTGTTTTAAATGCCATTTATTTTATGAAGACGGCAATCCGTATCTATACGCCGGTGGAAGATACCGGGTATCCTACGGTAACTTGGAGACAGAATAAAACCTATGCGGCGGCATTGGTTTGTTTTATGGCATTAAACGTAGTGCTTGGGGTTTTTTCCCAGCCCATTGTGGATCTAATCGGGCTGGGGCTGGATATGTTTGCATAACAGAATAGAGGTAGATAGGATGTTTACAATGTTGTTTCCAATAGTATTCCCGATAGCGGCAGGATTTATATTGTTGATGATGAAGGAGCCGGGAAGCAGAAAGCTGCTGACCGGGTTTGTGGGATTGTCACTGACGGTTACGGGGGGTTCTGCAATGTATGCCGTATTCCATACGGAGGGGCAGGCAGTCATATTGTTTCAGCTGACACAGACGCTGCCCATATATTTTAAGCCGGATTCCTTAGGCATGCTGTTTGCGGGGGCAGTGACGGTAGTATGGGTACTGGCAGGGTTTTATTCTTTTTCTTATATGGCGCCCCATTCCGGAAAGAGGGAAGCCGGGGAGAAGGGGTTTTACGGTTTCTATCTGATGGTATTTGGTATTTTGCTAGGTTTGGGCTTTGCAGGGAATCTGATTACCTTTTATATGTTTTATGAACTTATGACGTTGCTTTCCCTGCCTCTTGTGCTGCATACGAGAAGCAGGGAAGCGGTCATGGCGGGGCTGAAATATTTGTTTTATTCTTTCTGCGGGGCATATATGGCATTGTTTGGGCTGTATTTTCTGTACCGGTTCGGTAATACGCTGACTTTTACGGCAGGCGGAGTACTGGATCCTTCCATGGTGCCGGGGAATGAAAGTCTGCTGCTGACGGCGGCCTTTTTCATGATACTGGGGTTCAGTGTAAAAGCAGGTATGTTTCCGCTGCATGCGTGGCTGCCGACTGCCCATCCGGTGGCGCCGGCGCCGGCCAGTGCAGTACTGTCCGCAATTATCGTAAAAGGCGGCGTGCTTGGCATGATACGGGCAGTGTACTATATGTTCGGTGCGGATTTCATTCGGGGAACTTGGGTACAGACGGTCTGGATGGTATTGGCTTTGGTTACGGTGTTTATGGGATCCATGCTGGCCTATAGGGAAAATGTGCTGAAAAAGAGGCTGGCGTATTCCACGGTAAGTCAGCTTTCCTATATTTTATTTGGGCTGGCTTTGCTTCAGCCACAGGCAATGGAGGGCGCTTTGCTTCATGTAGTGTTCCATGCTTTTATTAAGTGCGGTTTGTTTCTTGCGGCCGGACTGATGATTCATCGGACCGGCAAGACAAAAGTGGATGAACTGCGGGGCATCGGGAAGGAGATGCCGGTAACGGTATGGTGTTATACGCTGGCCTCTCTGGCGTTGGTGGGGATACCGCCTGCCAGCGGGTTTATCAGTAAGTGGTACTTGGCAGAGGGGGCGCTTGCCTCCGGCATTCCGGTATTTTCCTGGCTGGGGCCGGTGATTTTGCTGATTAGCGCATTGCTTACGGCAGGCTATCTGCTGCCGGTTACGATGAAAGGCTTTTTCCCGGGTTCCGGTTATCTGCAAGGTAAACAGGAGGAAAAGAGAGGACTGTTTTTTTCCCTGAAAAAAGAAGCGTCGGCATGGATGCTGGCACCATTGATGATATTGGCCGGTTTGGCGTTGGCATTGGGGATGTTCCCTAATCCGCTGGCTGTTTATATTTCCGATATTGTTTCGGAACTTTTGTAGGGAAGGGGGCAGAGTATGAGTGAGGTTATGTTATTGACCGTTATTTTATTGCCGGTGGCCGCAGGAGTGCTGACGATTGTGCTTCCGTTCAGGAAAAGATGGCATATGGAAGTATTTTTGGAGGCATTGGTAGTATTGAATACGATACTGGTCTGGTCACTTCTGCTTCATAGCCCGGAAGAGAGGTTTGTACTGGCCAATTTTACCGGCAATCTAGCCATTGCCTTCAAAGTGGACGGGATGGCCATGGTGTTTGCCGGACTGGTTTCGTTTCTCTGGCCGTTGGCTACGCTGTTCGCTTTCGAATATATGACAAAGGAAGAGCATGAAAAAATATTTTTTATGTTCTATACTATGACATACGGGGTGACGCTTGGCATTGCGTTGGCAGGTAATCTGCTGACGATGTATTTCTTCTATGAACTGCTGACTTTGGTGACCGTTCCTCTTGTGATGCATACGCTCACAAGGGAGGCTATCTTGGCCAGCCGGAAATATCTGTATTATTCCCTTGGGGGAGCGGCCTTTGCCTTTATCGGCCTGATATTTGTCATAGTATATGGAAGCACTACGGATTTTGTGCTTGGCGGGGTTCTGGATGCGGCGAAAATCGGAGATAAGGCAAATAATCTGCTGTTGGTTTATGTCATTGCTTTTATGGGGTTCGGCGTAAAAGCCGCTATCTGTCCGTTTAACTCATGGCTGCCTCAGGCAGGCGTGGCGCCTACTCCGGTAACGGCATTGCTTCATGCGGTGGCGGTGGTGAAGGCAGGGGCTTTTGCAATTCTTCGGCTGACTTATTACAGTTATGGCACGGAATTTCTAAGAGGAACTTGGGCGCAATATGTGACCATGGGAGTGGTCATGTTTACCATTGTGTATGGATGCAGCCGGGCGGTAAAGGAAACACATATAAAAAGAAGGCTGGCTTATTCCACTATAAGCAATCTGTCCTATATTCTTTTCGGAATCGTAATTATGACCCCTCTCGGGATGGTAGGGGCACTTTCTCATTTGGTCTTTCATGCTTTTATGAAAATCTGTTCGTTTTTCTGTGCCGGGGCGATTATGCATCAGACGGAAAAGCATTATGTCCATGAACTGGATGGAATGGGAAGGAAAATGCCGTTGGTATTCGGTATCTTTACGGTATCGGCCTTGGCACTTATGGGGGTGCCGGGATTGGCAGGATTCATAAGCAAGTGGAACTTGGCATCTGCGGCAGTGGAAAGCGGGAACGTGCTGGCTTATTTCGGTATCGGATGTCTCCTGCTGTCGGCACTCCTTACGGCTATATATATGCTGACTATAGTAATCAGGGCATTTTTTCCTTCCATAGATTTTGACGGGAGCGGGCTGGAGGGCGTGAAGGACCCTAATTGGAAAATGCTTGTGCCCTTGGCTGTATTTGCGGTGATGATATTAGTGTTCGGACTGTGTTCCGCACCCATGGTAAGATTTTTCGGGGATGTGGCAGAAGGAGTTTATTGAGCAGCCGGAATTTCGGTTTATATAATGGAGGTAGCAGAATGGAAGGAAATTTCATGTTGGGCTTTTTGGTGTTTTTTCCTATGGCAGGTGCAGGGCTTTGCTATATGATCGGAAGGAAAAGCAGAAAGGCCAGAGATTATGGGGTAAATGCGGTGACGGCATTGGAATTTCTGGCAATGCTGTATGTATTTCTGTCTTATTTCAGTGCAGTAGGCTGGATTGGCAGAAGTCCGGTGGGGACGGAGAATTTAAAGGGATATGTCACATATTGGAAAATACCGGAAGTCTGCGGCATGGGGATAAATTTTGCACTGAACGGCTTCCGGGCACTGTATGGGCTGATTGCCGCATTTATGTGGATGCTGTCCACCGTTTTTTCCAAGGAGTATTTTGCCGGCTACCGGAACAGGAATAGGTATTATCTGTTTCTGCTTGTAACCTTGGGTGCTACAATGGGTGTATTTTTATCCTCGGATTTATATACCATGTTTATTTTCTTTGAAATCATGTCTTTTACCTCCTATGTTTGGGTGGCGCATGACGAAAAGGCCGATTCGCTGCGGGCAGCGGAAACATATCTGGCAGTGGCAGTTTGCGGAGGCTTGGTGATGCTGATGGGTATTTTCCTGCTGTATCATGTGGCGGGTACGTTGGATGTGGATGGATTGTTGCTTGTATGCGCGGACATTAGGAATGGTATCGGTGCGGAGTATGAAATGGGGCGGAATCTGCTGTATATTGCAGGCACTTGCATGTTCTTTGGATTCGGTGCCAAAGCGGGGGCTTTTCCGCTGCACATCTGGCTTCCCAAGGCGCATCCGGTGGCACCGGCGCCGGCCAGTGCCCTGTTGTCCGGCATACTGACAAAAGCAGGGATTTTCGGAATACTGGTATTAAGCTGCGATATGTTTCTTTATGATATCAAATGGGGGACAATGATTCTGCTGATAGGAGTGATTACCATGTCGCTGGGGGCGGTACTTGCGCTGTTTTCGGTAAATTTAAAACGGACACTGGCCTGTTCTTCCGTATCCCAGATAGGATTTATCCTGGTAGGGATAGGGATGCAGGGGTTGCTCGGAGAAGAAAACGGCTTGGCAGTGCGGGGATCGCTGCTTCATATGGTGAACCACTCTTTGTTCAAGCTGGTGCTGTTTATGGCAGCAGGCGTAGTATATATGAATATCCATAAGCTGGAACTGAATGAAATACGCGGTTTCGGACGGAACAAACCGCTGCTTCACTTTATCTTCCTGATGGGGGCAATGGGAATCGGAGGTTTTCCGCTATGGAGCGGATATGTGAGTAAAACATTGATTCATGAAAGCATTGTAGAATATACGGAGGCACTGCGTATGGGGCATATCTCTGCCGGCATACTGGGAGCGGGAGCCATAAGGGGGATAGAATGGATTTTCTTAATCAGCGGCGGGTGTACGGTGGCATATATGCTGAAACTGTATGCGGCTCTGTTTATAGAAAGAAATAATGACGGTGCGGTGCAGGAAAAATTCGATGCACTCGCCGGAAAGTATATGAAGAAGGCCAGTGCCGCCGCTTTATCTATAGGTGCTTTGCTGTTTCCTGTCATGGGGCTGCTGCCGGGGATTATTATGGATGAAATTGCGGAGTTAGGGGAGGATTTCATGCATCCGGCATCGGAAGGGACGGTTCGGTATTTTAGCCTTATTAATCTGAACGGCAGTTTTGTTTCCATTGTAATCGGTATCCTTATTTATGTTATTCTGGTCAGGAAATGGATGATGAAAAAAGAAGGAGACAGCACGGTATATGTGGATCGTTGGAATAAATATTGGGATCTGGAAAATGCAGTTTACCGACCGCTGCTTCTGAAAATACTGCCTATGATTTTCGGGGTAGTATGTAGGATATTGGATAGTTTCGTGGACAGTGTTGTTGTATTTCTCAGGAAAACTTTATATAAGGACAGTGAGATCCCACATGAACGGAAAGAGGGCACATTCCTTACCCATCTGATTGGCATGGGAATGGATCGGGCAGTCTGCCTGCTGAACCGTACGGCATGGAAGAAAGCGCCGCATAAAGGGGAATATGAGCATCGGCTGGCAATGAAACATGAGGAACTGTCGGAAGACGGCACTATTATCGGCAGAAGCCTGTCCTTTGGCTTGCTGCTGTTCTGTACCGGGCTGATCCTGACACTTGTATATCTGCTTTGGAAGTAGAAGTTTTCCGGCGGGCTGTCCGGCAATCGTCAGGAGCCGGAAGCACCGGATGCTTTGCGGAAGCAATATTCTCTGCAGACAGTGGCAAAACCTAAAAGGAGCAGGAAGTAAAAGCTGATGCCTCTTGTGATGCACATAGAGGCAGCAAGGGTGCCGCCTGTAAAAACAGGCGCGAAGACAGCGTGATACATAAGTTCGGAAATTCCCTGCGAACCGGGCAGCGGCAGCATGTCTACGGCAATGTAAATGGCGGCCTGCAGCAGCATGACCGTTACGGCATGGAAGCCGGACAGTCCCATTCCCCGGTAAATAAGGTAAGTCAGCAGAAAGAGGCTGCTTCTCTGCAAAAAAGTGCAGAAAGTAACGAAAAGAATTTTAAGTTTATGGGAAAGAAAAAATCCTAGTGCATGCTGGTAATCCGATACTGTCTGATGAAAAACGGTTCTTCTTTTTTCCGAAAGCCTGCATAAACCAAGGCGGATGCCCAGTTGCTCTATGGATAGAAGAAGTCTTTCCATCCATTGCCCGTGAAACATAACAAGCAGCAATAACACTACCAGCAATGCGTTCAGAAATAAGCCAAGGTAATATAAGGTCATGTAGCCGCCTAAGTAAGCATATAGTATGTCTTTACGGAAGAAAAGCAGACCTATGCCTGTGAAAACAAGTACCAGTTTATACAGAAGGGCGACCGCCATAAGAGTGAGGGTGGCATCTCCGAAAGGAATGCCGTCTTTTTTCATGCTGACAAGCTGTGCCGGCTGGCCTCCTGTGGCGGAGGGCGTAATGCCCGAAAAGAAGAAACCGATAAAAGAATATCCGAAACAGCGGATAAGCTTAGGGGCTTTTCCCGTGAGCCGCAGCAAATACCATATCATAAATCCTTCCGTGCAGACAAAAAACATGGCACAGAGAACGGCAAGGAAGAAAAAGGAAGGCTGCAAGGAATTTATGGCAGTTAAAACTTCCCCGATATCGTTATTATGGAATATGGTATAGAATGTCAGTGCCATTAATAAAAGGAAAAATAAAAGCTGGCATCCTTGTTTCATAAATTTTTTTGCGGGCTGATGTTTCATGGTTTTTGACTGTATGGAATCCTTTCGTAGTTTTGGCATTTATACATTTTGGCAGACGTATTTGGGAGCCGCGGCAGATGGCTGTGCCGTCAGCTGCTCACGGAATGCGGTAAGCGGGCCTTCATAAATGATTTCCTGCTTTTCCAGTTCATAAAAATCCCTTGGAGTGACTAATGAAAAATGCTTTGGAAAAGTCAGCACATTGTTTTCCTGCAGAATTCTGGCAAGGAAGGAGGAGCAGGTATAGTGGTTTTTCTGATAGAAGGGCCTGCCCATAAGCAGAAAAGGCAGCCCTATGATACAGTAGTGATAACGAAAACGGTTCCGGTAGCATTCTGCCATCTGAAGCATAATCTTTGCCTTTTGCTCTTTTGTACATGGTATGCTGAAGATTTGATAGCGGGCAGTGGGGAAGGCACGGGATATTTGGGTAAGGTTTTCTTTTTCAAATCCTGCAAAGAGGGGCAGGAAAGGATTTCTCCTGCCGACACTGTAGGCTTCCTGCATTTCCTTGTCAAAAGAAAGTACCACATGTATATAATTGATCTTAATTGTTTTTCTGATCATCCAGGCAAATAAGCCGGGAGTATCTGCCAGAGCAATATATAATTTTTCCATATCCGCCGATTCCTTTCTTCATATGATGCCGGAAATACTTTTCCGCTAGAGCGTGTTTGAAAATACGGTTAATTAAACTGATATATCTTCCGGGCAGTGCGGTATCCGGTGACCGTTACAAACCTGCCTGTCTTTCCGGGAAGGAAAGTGAAGCCGCTTAAGGTGGTAAAGCGAAGCTGGCGGTACATTTTTCTGTGCCTTATCTTGATATAGTTCCAAAGTTCGCTTCTTTTCTTCCATGCTTCTTCGGAATTGATCAGAAGGAGATGGATGGAAGAGATGGCCAGCATAATGGAAACATTCCGCATCATATATTTGGCCAGCTTCGGATACTGTCCGGCTACTTCCTGCAGATCCACGCAGTCGGCCACGATCTTCGTGACATAAATCTGTTGGTCGATACGCTTTTTCAGCACTTCCTCATTGACTGACTGATCTTCTCTGCCGATAAAATAATGATATAAATCCGTATCAATATAATAAATGCTTTCCACATAGGGAAGCGGACGGTATGCAAATATATTGTCTACATAGAAAGTATGTTCCGGCAGCGTCACTCCGCTTTTCCGCAGTACGTCAGTACGGAAAATAAGGGAGTGCATAACAAGATATTGGGAAGGGGAAAACATGCCGATGTCGTTCCAAGTAAGCATTTGTTCTTCTTTGAAGACATTGCGGTATGCCATGACTTTCTTCTTGTTTTCATGTAAATGGTCATAAATATAGTTGCAGACAATCATATCGGCCATTTTGTTATCCTGTTTCCAATGCATGATGCGGAAAAGTATTTTCTGCAGGGAACGGTAGTCCAGCCAGTCGTCGGAATCCACGACTTTGAAATATTCTCCCGTTGCGGCGGCAAGGCCTGCATTTACGCCGGAACCATGACCGCCGTTTTCTTTGTGGATGACCTTGACGGTCCCCGGGAAGCGCAGGGCATATTCATCCGCTATTGCAGGCGTTGCGTCGGTGGATCCGTCATCCACAATTATAATTTCGGATTCTTCCTTAAAAACAAGAAGGGAATCTATGCACCTGCGCATATATGCGGCAGAGTTATAGCAGGGTACGGTGAATGTGATATATTTCATGGCAATGTCTCCTTTTTCTGTATTTATATTTTATAACGGAATCTGTCTGAAAAAATCTTCATGGCAAATTCTTTTATTTAAGTGATTTTTATGTTAAAGGAGATTTATAAATATTCGAGAGAACAATTTCTGAAGAATTTCTAATGATTTTATTATATATAATGAATGGCAGGATGGATTTCCGTACCGTTCCGGTTTTCAGATTGACTATTTTTCTTCGGCAGATATAATAAAATTAGTGTACTGACACGTTTGGTTTAACAAGCTTTAATCGCAAACAATTGGGGAGAACTATATGCTGCATATAAAATCACTGGACGAGGCGCTGGATATTTTTAAAGCGTTAGGTTCCGAAGTCCGCATAGAGATCATAAAGCATCTCTTGGAGAATAAAGGACTGAATATGAATGAACTTGCCGGCAGGCTGAATATTACAAACGGGGCTTTGACGAGCCATATAAAAAAGCTGGAAGACTGTGGGCTGATAGCCGTATCCAATGAACAGGCGGGCCATGGCAACCAGAAGAGATATTCGGTGCGGCTGGATAAAATACTGGTGGAACTGGGCGGGCAGGAGGACTTTAAGAATGTATATCAGGCGGAATTGAAAATCGGGCACTTTTCGGATTATGAAGTCTTTCCTACCTGCGGGCTTGCTTCCGGGACGGCTCTGATAGGGGAAGTGGACGATACTAGATATTTTGCTCATCCGGACAGATATAATGCGGATATTCTTTGGTTTGCCAAAGGGTATGTGGAGTACATTATACCGAACTTTGTACCATATGGCCAAAAGATTGACCAGCTTACGGTTTCTTTGGAAATCGGGTCGGAGGCACCGGGGGTGAATGACGTATGGCCATCGGACATTACTTTTTCCGTGAATGACACAAAGGCGGCAGTGTGGACCAGTCCGGGGGATTTCGGCAATATGAAAGGAATCTTTACGCCAGATTGGTGGTATCCCAACTGGAATCAGTATGGACTTTTAAAGATCCTTGTGATTAATGAGAAAGGAACTTTCATTGACGGCCTGCAAGTGTCTGAGGTGAGCATGGAGGATTTTGCCTTGGATTTTCGCAGTACGATAAAGCTGAAGATGGAAGTGGAAGAAAATGCGGAACATTTGGGCGGGCTGACGATATTTGGGCGGACATTCGGTAACTATAATCAGGATATCTCGGTGCGCATGAATTATAGTCCGATTGCGGAAAAGCCCCTATAGGCGGCTGAAACTGCGGCTTGCAGGGAGAAATTTGTGGGAAGCCGCAATTTCAGCCGCGGGGGGCAGTCTGCTGTGTGCAGTGATTCGGAAATGTTTTGTATCACCATTTTTTGTGGATGGCAGGACAGCAGTTTTTGCTTACTGCCGCCCGCATTTCCACAAAGCATCCGCAAATGCGGCACATGCCGTTCAATAAGTGGGTGCATTCCTTGCAGGAAGCCAGCCGTTGCAGATAGGTGCTTTCCGGTGTCTTAATTTCTTTGTCCAGATTATTTATGTAATCATACATATTTTGATAATATTGTGCATCGGGCATTTCTTTGGTCAGGCATCTGCGGCAGATTCGTTTTTCTGCAGCCTGGTTTTGCTGTCCCTGCATCGTTTATGCCTTTACTTCCATATGGATGACTGCGCAGGCAGGGATTGTCAGCCGGATGCTGCCGTTTTCTGCAACCGTCCAGTTTTCAAAGGGTTCTTCTTTTATGCTTTCGGGTTCCTCAAAGGTATTATGACCATTCATCCGTCCGGTCAAAATGCCGGCATTTATTTCTGCGGTTTTGCGCTCGGCAAACTGTATTTCCACTTCTTTTGCTTCTGCGACGGACGCATTTCCTAAGGTGATATGGATGCTGCCTTCCGCGTCCATGGAGACAGACTCGGTGAGATCCGGTATTTTATGCTCTTCCGTGCCGATTTCCTCTGTTTCCACAAAGCTTTCTATAAGCTGTGCGTTCTGATGATATTTGTACATACGGAAAATATAGTAGGTAGGAGTCAGCAGCATTTTTGCCCCTTCCGTTAAGATGACGGACTGCAGTACATTGACCATCTGCGCAATATTTGCCATCTTTACACGGTCACAGTGCTTGTTGAATATATTCAATGTGATACATGCCGTCAACGCATCGCGCATGGTATTCTGCTGATAGAGGAATCCGGGGTTAGTGCCAGGCTCTACGTCATACCAACAGCCCCATTCGTCCACCATCATGCCTATTTTTTTATCCGGATCATAGTTATCCATGATTGCGCTGTGTCTGGTGATCAGTTCTTCCATTTTCCATGCTTTGTCCAGCGTAAGGAACCAGTCAGCTTCCTCAAATTGGGTGGAACTTCCTTTGTGCGCCCATCCGCCGGGAGTTACATAATAATGAAGCGATAAGCCGTCCATCAGTCCGTGGAGATCCTTCGGCACATGGTCATAGGCGGTGGCAAGCACTTGCTCTGTCCAGTGGTAGTCGTCCGAATTGGCGCCGCAGCATATTTTGGAAATGAGATTTTTGCCGTCATAATTCCGCACATAGGTCTGGTATCTTCTATAAAGATTGCCGTAATATTCCGGGGTCATATTGCCTCCGCATCCCCAATTTTCATTGCCTACACCGAAATAATCGACTTTCCACGGCTTTTCCCTGCCATTTTCCCTGCGTAAATCTGCCATGGGGGATACGCCGTCGAAGGTCATATATTCAATCCATTCGGACATTTCCCGCACAGTGCCGCTCCCTACATTTCCGTTGACATAAGCCTTACATCCCAGCTGCTCGCATAGTTCCATAAATTCATGGGTGCCGAAACTGTTATCTTCCAATACTCCGCCCCAATGAGTGTTGATCATTTTTTTTCTGTTTTCTTTTGGGCCAATGCCGTCCATCCAATGATATTCATCGGCAAAGCATCCGCCGGGCCACCGTAATACCGGTATGTTCAGTTCTTTCAGCGCATCCACCACATCTTTGCGCATGCCGTTTACATTGGGGATTTCCGAATCCTTTCCAACATACAGCCCTTCATAGATGCATCTTCCTAAGTGCTCGGCGAAGTGGCCGTAAATCTCCGCGTTGATTTTCCCTAGTTTTTTGTTTTCGTTAATAATTAATTTCGCCATTCCCTGCTCCTTCTCCAACCGTTCTTGGATATGATATAAAATATTTTAGCTTATTTTAAATATTATCTTATAAGATGGCTTTTGACAAGCAAATGGAGATATAAAATATTTAAATTACTTTGGATATAAATAGAAAATAAAATAATTTAGATATAATTAAAATAATAAAGTGCAATATTTGCCATGGTTGACTTTTGTGTGGAAATTTCATATAATTTAAATACGGTTAATTGTTTGTGCCGAAAAAATAAGAATAAAATCAGCAAAGGATGCAGTCCATGGCCGGACATTGAAAAAGATATGGCAAAGGCTGTGGCGGCAGAGGGTGGTTAGCATGCACAAAAGAAAGAGGCTGACAGGGCTTGTATTGGCAGTGTGCGTGGCAGGAGGTTCTCTCTTGCAGGGTTGTTCGGTATCGGAAATGCCTTTGGTTAAGTACAGGGCGGAAAAGGAGCAGCAGAAATTCGATGACATGGAGGAACGCCTGTTTGTAGAGGAGATTACCGGTGATACGCTAAGCCTGCATTTTTATCTGGCGGATCCGGAGAACTATGGAATTGAGGATTATGAAGTGACCTTGGGAGGCTATTCCATAGAGCATGTGGAGGAGTCATACGAGGAAATCCGACAGATACAGGAAGAACTGCACGGAATGAATTATAAACTGCTGACCAAGGAACAGCAGCTGACTTATGAAGTGCTGGACTACTACTTGGATACGGAACTGAATAGTGAAGGGTTCGAACTGTACAGCAATCCCCTCAAGCCGACAATAGGGCAGCAGGTGGAACTTCCGCTGATGTTTGCGGACTATATGTTTTATGACAGGCGTGACGTGGAGGATTATTTGGAATTATTGTCCCAGATCGACGACTATTACGGAGAGATTATGGACTATGAAAGGATGAAATCCGAAGAGGGACTGTTTATGTCCGATGCGGTAGCGGATGAAGTGATAGAATCCTGCATGAGTTATCTGGAAGAGCCGGAGGACAGTTTTCTTACGGCTACGTTTGCGGAAAAGCTGGATGCCTTAGAGGATGTGGATTCAGAGGAAAAAGAAGCCTTTAAGGCCAGACATCTGGAAATTATGGAAGAAGATTTTATTCCTGCCTATGAGTCCATGATAGACGGGATGGAAGAACTAAAAGGCACCGGGAAGAATGATATGGGCCTTTACTATCTGCCGAAGGGAAAGGAATATTATCAATATCTGTTGAGTTCCACGGCCGGGGTTACTTATAAAAACATGAGCAGGCTGGAGAAAGAGATTCTGGAGAGGATTAACGGAGAAATCAAAGAGCTGCAGGATGTGATGGATAAAAAACCGGAAATCATAGAGGAACTGGATGAGTATGAATTTAGGCTGTCCGACCCGGACGAGGTGCTGACGGATCTGCAGGAGCAGATAGCCGGCCAGTTTCCGGCAATCCCACAGTCGCAGTATCGGCTGAAATATGTGCCGGAAGCTTTGGAGGATTCTTTCAGTCCTGCGGCATGTCTTTCGCCGCCGATTGACCGACCGGAAGATAACATGATATATATCAATGGTTCCGATGAGTTTGAGAACTATGACATGTATACACTGCTTGCCCATGAAGGATATCCGGGGCATCTGTACCAGAATATATATTTTCATGAAAGCGGAGTATCGAATCTGCGGAACTTGCTGAAATATACCAGCTATAGTGAAGGATGGGCAACTTATGTGGAGTATCTTGCTTATGAATTTGACAATGGGCTTACTCCTGAGGCAGGACGTGTGCTGGCACGGAACTCTTCGATTAACATGGGAGTGACGGCTTTGCTGGATCTTTATATACATTATTATGGGTGGGATGAGGAGACTACGGAAGAGTATTTGGCGGAGGTCATGGGCATTTATGACAAGGAGATGGTAGGGGATATTTACCTGCAGATTGTAGGAAGTCCCGGCAACTATATGAAATATTATTTGGGATATCTGAAAATTGCGGATATGAGGCAGGAAGCGGAGGAGAAACTGGGGGAAAATTTCAGTGAAATGGAATTCCATAAGTTTTTGCTGGATATGGGTCCGGCACCTTTTTCCATTATTAAAAAGTACTTTGAGGAAGAGTACCTGAAATAAAAAAGGAGGCTGTAAAAAATTCTGTGTCTATGGGTAAAAATTTTTTTTGATAAGAATTAGATATGTAGACATTTGCTGTCGAATCGTATTGGTTTTA